>NZ_JBHVWF010000024.1:0-57136 GCF_042882365.1 Streptomyces sp. NPDC058221
GGGACAAGACGGTGCGTACCGTCCCCCGGGACGCGCCGGGGTCAGCCGCCGGCTACCGGCCGGGCCTGAGTGGTACCGCCGCGCGGTGTGCGGTCCGCGTGCGGCGGGCGGCGGCTGCCGGCCGGGGTGACCGGGGTGCGTTCCGAGCGGACTCCGTGGCTCTGATGCGGGGGCGGGGCGGTGTGGGCGCGCGGGCGGCTGCCCGCGGCCGGGACCACCGCCGCCGGGTGCCCGCCCGTGACGACCGGCTCGCGGGCCGGTGCCTGCGCCGCTGCCTCGCCGACGGCCGTCTGTCCGGCCGGGACCGGCCGGGGATCGCCCGCTGTGACGGGCCGGGCCGGCACGAGCCTGCTGCGGGTGCTCAGCTGCTCGCGGGCGGCGAAGATCCAGTTCTCCGCCCGGGTGATCAGCGGCTCGCACCATGGCAGGCCGAGCAGGATCAGCAGACCCGCCGCCCAGCCGAGCACCACATCGCTGAGCCAGTGCGTACCGAGGTAGACCGTCGTCAGGCCGACCCCGAGCGACACGACCGCGGACATCGCGGAAAGGTAGCGCCTGGCCCGCGGGGTGGCAGCCAGGTAGGCAAGGATTCCCCAGGTCACGACCGCGTTGGCGGTGTGCCCGGAAGGAAATATATCGCCGCCGTCGAAGAGCTCGGCCGAACCGATCTGGGTCGCGTAGTGCGGGCCGAGCCGGCCGAGGCCGTACTTGACCGCCCCCACCGTCACGTTCAGCAGCAGCAGCGAGGCGCCCAGTGTGAGCAGCGGCCGCAGGGTGTGCTGCCGCCAGGAGCGCCAGCCCAGCCAGCAGGCGACCATGACGGCCGTGGGCCCGCGCTGGCCGAGCACGACGTAGTAGTCGAGGAAGGCATGGATCTGGGGCCACTGCTGGTAAGGCCGGAAGAGCATGACCTTCCAGTCCAGGGTCACCAGCCAGGACGACATGAGCACGGCAATGACGATGGCGAGATAGAACGCCAACGTCCCGCCGAAGAGAGCGATGCGGTGACGGCTCATCCGCGGTGTCTCTATCTTCGGCGGTTCCGGCTCCCGGTCCAGGCGGGCAAAGATGTCGGTACGCACCCAATCGACGTTACAGCGAGTGAGTGGGTGACCCGGTCGATCCGGCCGCTTTGTGATGACGATGTGATGTGGACTATGTCTCAGTCGGGGCAGTTTTCCTGAGCCCCCGGAGAATCCCGGGTTCCTCCCGTTCTATTTCTCCGGCTCCCGTACGGAAGGGAGTTTTTCGATATTGACGGAAAAGCGAACGGGATGCCGAAGTGCATTTTCCCGCACCTTCCGGGAGCGGAACGGACGGTGTCGGTCCGGTTACTCGACGCCTCCATCCGGTGCCCGGCGAGCGGTGCGCGAGGCCACTCGGGGTGCCCCTATGTACCGTGAAGCAGGTGGTCGCCGCAGGTCGGGGAGGGTTTCTCCGGTGGGCCGGCGTGGCTGTGCGCAGTGGCGTACGCCACACCTGGAGGCCGTTCGGGGTATGAGATGGGCCACGTGTGCCCCTGCCGAACTCGCGTACGCTGACGGACCACTCGCCCGTCGATGCCGGGCCCGGAGGGACAGCGGACGCTGAACCCCAGGGGGCCTGCCGAGCGCGAGGGACCTTTTGGGAGGTAGATGCATGTCCGGGACGACCACAGCCCGAACCCGCCTGCGCGCAGCCGCCGACGGTGCCAATCGATGGGTCGTCCTGGTCGTCCTCTGCCTCAGTCTGCTTCTCGTGGCGCTCGACGCGACTGTGCTGCATGTCGCCGTCCCCGCCGTCACCGAGGACCTGCGGCCCAGCGCCGTCGGCCTGCTGTGGATCGTGGACGCGTACCCGCTGGTCTGTGCCTCGCTGCTGATTCTCTTCGGCACTCTCGGTGACCGGGTCGGACGGCGGCGGGTCCTGCTGCTCGGCTACGCGCTGTTCGGGGCCGCCTCCGCCGTCGCCGCCATGGCCGACAGTGCGGGTGTGCTCATCGCGGCGCGGGCCCTGCTCGGCGTCGGCGGCGCGATGATCATGCCCGCCACCCTGTCGATCCTGCGGCAGGTCTTTCCGGACCGGCGCGAGCGGGCCATGGCGATCGGCGTGTGGTCCGCGGTCGCCGCGGTCGGCGCGGCCACCGGACCGGTCATCGGCGGCTTTCTCGTCGAGCACTTCTGGTGGGGCTCGGTCTTCCTGATCAACGTTCCGCTGATGGCCCTGATTCTTCCGCTCGGCCGGCTGCTGCTCCCCGAGTCGCGCGGCAGCAACGACGGCCCCTGGGACGTGTTCGGCGCGCTGATGGCCGCGGCCGGTGTGCTCGGGGTGGTCCTGGGTGTGAAAAGGGCCGGTACCGGCGAGGACGTGTTCGGGCCTGCCACGCTCGGGCCCCTGCTGATCGGGGCCGCGCTGCTCGTCGCGTTCGTCCGCCGCCAGAAACGGCGTACGCACCCGCTGATCGACATCGGGATGTTCGCGAGGCCCGCCTTCTCCACCGCCGTGGGCTGCATCGTCCTCGCCATGCTGGCTCTGGTCGGCCTGGAGCTGATCGCCGTCCAGTACCTTCAGCTCGTCCTGGGCCTCAGCCCGCTGGAGACCGGCCTGCGGCTGCTGCCGCTCACTTTCGCCGCGATGGCGGCGGGCGCCACCGGCTCGTACACCCTGCGCCGGACAGGGCCGCGCCGGATGGTCGGCTGGGGCTTCGTCCTGACGGCGGTCTCGGTGCTGATGCTGACCGCGATGGGGCAGCACGACCGGCCCGGTCTGCTGACGGCGTCCTTCGTGCTGCTCGGCTTCGGCCTCCAGTCCACGCTCTTCGGCGCGTACGAGTCGATGCTCAGCGAGGCCCCCGCGGATCGGGCCGGCGGGGCGGCCGCGATCGGTGAGACCTCGTACCAGCTGGGTGCGGGCATGGGGATAGCGCTGCTCGGCAGCGTCATGAACGCCTCCTACGCCCCGGGCCTCGCGAAGCTGCCGCAGGAGGGTGTTCCCGCCCCCGCCGGTGCCGCCGCCGCCCACTCGCTCGGTGAGGCGTATCAGGTGGCCGCCCGGCTGGGCGGCCCGCTCGGTCAGGTGCTGCGCTCCACGGCCCGGCACGCCTTCATCGAGGGACTGCACGTCACGCTGCTGGTCAGCGCCGCGCTGCTGCTGCTCGGGGCGCTCGCCGCGCTGCGGCTGCCGCGGGTGATGGACTGCCCGCCGCCGCTCTGTGAACTCCGTGAATCCGCGGACGGCCGGCAGTCGGCCGAGGCCCGTGAGGATGAGGATCTGCACGACCGGAGTGCCCGCGAGGCGCCCGTCCCGGACCGGTCCAAGGCGCTGCTCCCGCTTCCCGGCGCGCGGCGGCCCGCCGAGGCGGCCGGCTCTGGACGCACGGCACACTGAGCCGTAACGTCGGCACGACGCCGTAACTAACACTGCTAGTTTTCGGCGCCCCGTACCGACCTCAGTACCGTGCGAGCCGCCGGAGGCACCCCCTCATGTCCACCGCTCCGTCCGCGAAACTCCCGCCCTTCGACCCCCGCGACCCGATCGGCATCGACGACCTCCTGGGCGCCGAGGATCTCGCGATCCGCGACACCGTCCGGACCTGGGCCGCCGACCGGGTCCTGCCGCACATCGCCGAGTGGTACGAGAACGGCGAGCTGCCCGGCATCCGCGACCTGGCCCGCGAACTCGGTTCGCTCGGGGCCCTCGGCATGTCCCTGCAGGGCTACGGCTGCGCGGGCGCAACGGCCGTCCAGTACGGGCTGGCCTGCCTGGAGCTCGAAGCGGCCGACTCCGGAATCCGCTCGCTCGTCTCCGTGCAGGGCTCCCTCGCCATGTACGCCATCCACCGCTTCGGCTCCGAAGAGCAGAAGCAGCAGTGGCTGCCCGGCATGGCGGCAGGCGAGATCATCGGCTGCTTCGGCCTGACCGAGCCCGACCACGGCTCGGACCCGGCCGGTATGCGCACGTACGCCAGGCGCGACGGCGAGGACTGGGTCCTCAACGGCCGGAAGATGTGGATCACCAACGGCTCGGTCGCCGGAGTCGCCGTCGTCTGGGCGCAGACCGACGAGGGCGGCGCGGGTGCGGGCATCCGCGGCTTCGTCGTACCGACCGACGCCCCGGGGTTCTCGGCACCCGAGATCAGGCACAAGTGGTCCCTGCGCGCCTCGGTCACCAGTGAGCTGGTCCTCGACGACGTACGGCTTCCGGCCGATGCCGTACTGCCCGGCGTCACCGGTCTGCGCGGGCCGCTCAGCTGCCTCAGCCATGCCCGCTACGGCATCGTCTGGGGAGCCATGGGCGCCGCACGGGCCAGCTTCGAGGCAGCCGTCGGCTATTCGATGACCCGTGAGCAGTTCGGCAAGCCGATCGGCGGCTTCCAGCTCACCCAGGCCAAGCTCGCCGACATGGCCGTCGAGCTCCACAAGGGAATCCTGCTCGCCCACCACCTGGGCCGCCGGATGGACGCGGGCAGGCTCCGCCCGGAGCAGGTCAGCTTCGGAAAGCTGAACAACGTGCGGGAGGCCATCGAGATCTGCCGCACCTCGCGCACGATCCTCGGCGCCAACGGGATCTCGCTGGAGTACCCGGTGATGCGGCACGCGACGAATCTGGAGTCGGTGCTCACCTACGAGGGAACCGTGGAGATGCACCAGCTGGTGCTGGGCAAGGCGCTCACCGGTCTGGACGCGTTCCGGTAGTCCGGAACGACGGCCCGACCGACTCGGTGAGCGCCCCGCTCAGCTCTGGTTGAAGAAGCCGTCGGCCGGACGGCCGGCGGCTTCGCCGTTGACGACCTGGGTGTCGGCGGGGGTCAGCAGGAAGACCCGGGTGGCCACGCGGTCGATCGACCCGCGCAGTCCGAAGATCAGCCCTGCGGCGAAGTCCACCACGCGCTTGGCGTCGGCGGAGTCCATGGAAGTGAGATTCATGATCACCGGGACGCCGTCCCGGAAGAGCTCGCCGACGCTCCGGGCGTCCCGGAAGCTGTCCGGGGTCACCGTGGCGATCCGGCGGCCCGTCTCCTCGGCCGCCTCGGACGCCACCCGCACCCGCGGATCGGTCACCCAGGCCTGTCCGGTCCCGGTCCGTGCACCCTCGGAGTACTCGTCGTCGTCGTAGTACCGCTCGTCGTTGTCCTCTACGAGGCCCAGCCAGGCACTCGCCTTGCGCACCGATCCCATGGACGCCTCCTCTCACCGCGGTTCTTTCGTATCCCTATGGTCGTCCATGATGCGGATCGCGCGCCAAGGGGATAGGCGGCGCGCAGGGCATTCGTGACGGTACTGGTGCAGAAGATGTGGCGATTCGTCAAGGTTCCTCCTGCAAAAGGGCCCTGAAGAAAGAAAATATGATCCCCCGGTCCGTACGGGTGACATGGGGCGCGTACGGGTGAACGGGACGGTCGATACGATGCACGTCGCGCACTCGCCCGAGCGCGGCGCACAGCTGAACGACTCCCGGGGGATCGTCGTGTTCGGAATAGTCAGGCCATGCACCCATCGTCTTTCGGAGGGTCTCAAGGCCGAGTGGATGGCCCATCTCTGCGGACTCTGTCTGGCACTTCGATCCGACCACGGGCAGTTCGCCCGGGTTGTCACGAACTATGACGGCCTGATCGTCTCGGTCCTGACGGAGGCTCAGACGGAACGCACCCCCGGGCAGCGCCGCAAGGCCGGACCCTGCCCGCTGCGTGCCATGCGGACTGCGCCGGTCGCACGGGGCGAGGGCGCCAGGCTGGCGGCCGCCGTCTCGCTGGTGCTGGCATCGGCGAAGGTGCGGGACCACGTCGCCGACCGGGACGGCCTGTTGAAGCGGCGGCCGGTGGCCGCGGCCGCCCGCAGGGTGGCGGCGGGCTGGGACCGTGCCGGAGCGCGTACCGGCGCACAGCTCGGCTTCGACACGGCGTTGCTCGTCGACGCCGTCGACCGGCAGACCGGAATCGAGCTGCTCGCGGGGCCCGGCACCCCGCTGCTGACGGTCACCGAGCCCACCGAGACCGCCACCGCGGCGGCTTTCGCGCACACCGCCGTCCTCGCGGGCAGGCCGCAGAACGCCGCGCCGCTGGCCGAGGCCGGCCGCCTCTTCGGACGCCTCGCGCATCTGCTGGACGCCGTGGAGGACCAGGAAGCTGACGCCGCGTCGGGCGCCTGGAACCCGCTCACCGCGACCGGCACCTCGCGCACCGAGGCCAGGCGGCTGTGCGACGACGCGCTGCGCGGCGTGCGGCTGGCACTGCGCGACGCGCAGTTCACCGACGACAGGCTGGCGCATGTGCTGCTGGCGCACGAACTGCGGCGCTCGGTGGACCGGGCCTTCGCCACGGACGTCTGTTCCCATCAGGTGGGCGGCCCGGCGGCCGGGGGCCTCGCGGTGCCCGCCGGAGCCGACCACCCGTCAGGAGGGCGGCACACGGCATCGTTCGGGCCGCCGCCGGGCAACCCGTACGCTCCCTCCGGCCCCGGGGCCCCCTTCGGTCCGCCGCAGCCGCCCCCGGAGCCGCCGCGCGGCCCGCGGGGGCTCATCGTGGGGTGCCTGGTGTGGGCAGGGCTCGCCTGTACCTGCCAGATGTGCTGCGGCACCTTCGACGACCCGTGGAGCCGTCAGCGCCGCGAGGGACTGTGCAACGACTGCGACTGCGGTGACTGCTGCGATGGCTGTGACTGCTGCAGCAACTGCGGCGACTGCTGCGGCAGCTGCTGTGACGGGTGCGACTGCTGCGACTGCGACTGCAGCTGCTGAACGCGCGTCACTTGATCTCGGGCGGCGAGATCTGCGAGGTCTTGATCGCCGACGGCCCGATGCCCCACTTCTTCAGGATCCGGTCGTAGGTGCCGTCCGCCTTGAGCCGGTTGACCGCGGCCCGGAAGGCGGGCGCCAGCGGTGTGCCCTTCTTGAACGCGAAGCCGACGTCGAGACGCTTGAACTCGTTGAGGAAGCGCACGCCGTCCTGCTGCTTCACGGCGTACCGCAGCCCGTTGATGGTCGACATCACCACATCGGTCCGGCCCTGCTGGAGCGAGCTCCAGACCGCGGCCAGATCGGAGTACGTCTTCACGTCGTACGGCTTCTTTCCGGCCTCGGCGCACCGGTGCTTGTTCTCCTCCAGCGTCACCTCGAACGTGGTGCCCGCTGCGGTCCCCACCGTCAGCCCGCAGAGCTGGGTCAGATCGGTGACCTTGCGCAGGTCGCTGTCGTCCCGGACCGCGAAGCCCTGCCCGTCGTTGAGGTAGGTGACGAAGTCGATCGTCCGGCGGCGTTCGTCGGTGACCCCGAAGTTGCCGGTGCCCACGTCGTACTTCCCGCTGCCGAGCGCGGGCAGGATCGCCTCGAAGGCGGCGACCTCCCGTTTCGGCTTCAGACCCAGCACCCTGGCCACGGCGTCCGCGATGTCGATGTCGGCACCGGCCAGGGTGCTGCCGTCCTCCAGGTAGGTGGCGCCGGGCGGGGTGCCGACGCTGGAGGCGATGTTCAGGGTCCCGGAGGAGCGGACGGCGGCGGGCAGCAGACCGGCCGCGGCCTTGTCCCGCTTCACCCCGGAGACCACGTCGGCCGTGGGGATCGCGGCATCGGCCGCGGGGCCGGCCGCACCGGCGGGAGCGGCGGCCGGATCACCGGACCCGCACGCGGCGAGAGTCAGCGTGGCCACGGTGATCAGCGCGAAGGCAGCGGTGTGCCGGGTACGGGGCATCAGGGATGGCTCTCCTGTTTCGGCGGCCGTGGACGGGCGCCGGGCAGCGCGAGGCGGCCCACGGCCGGGGCGGAGGAACACGTGCTGAGGGCGCCGGAGGAACCGGCGTGAGGGGAGGGCGAAGCGCTGTCGCGTACCCAAGGGCACGCAGGAGGAAAGGCTCAGGCGCCGCTCACGGCGCGAGAAAAGCGGGAGACGCAGGGGGTCAGCTCAACAGGAACAGGACCACACGCGACCGAAGTCGATGTGGGAGCGCTTGACCAGCCACTTCTGCGAATGCATGGCCCAAGTGGAACAGGCATCCGGTGGCCCGTCAACTGCCTCCAGGGCATGGCTCACAGTGTGGACAGGCTTGACATCACGATGTGAACAGCGCTTATCTCGGAAGCGGATCGGGCTGAGGGGCCCGGTCCGACTCACGTTCCAAGCTGTCGTGTTCCGTGCCGAGGGCACGCCCCGTGTTCGATCGTCGCATCCACGGAGCCCTCGCATGTCCGACCGGACAGACACCCTCCCGCCGGCAATCCCGGCCCCGCCCCTCGAAGACAACGATGCCGATCTGCTGCGCATCGTCCCGGTACGCCGGACCGGCCAGTGGACAGCGGCCGTCGCCGTACTGGCCCTGCTGGCCCTCGCGCTGAACTCCGTCATCCGCAACGACGCCTTCCAGTGGGACGTCGTCGGCGACTACTTCCTGACCACGGCGGTGCTGCGCGGCCTCTGGCTCACCCTCTGGCTCACCGCACTCGTCATGGTGCTCGGCTTCGCGCTCGGGACGCTTCTCGCCGTCCTGAGACTCTCCGCCAACCGTGTCCTCCAGGCGGTCGGCTGGGGGTACGTCTGGCTCTTCAGGTCCACCCCGATCCTGGTCCAGCTGCTGTTCTGGTTCAACATCGGTGCGCTCTACCCGGAGATACTCGGCGTCCGCACGGTGAACCTCCTGGGCCCCGTCACGGTCGCCGTCATCGGACTGACGCTCCACGAGGCCGCCTACGCGGCGGAGGTCGTCCGCGGCGGCATCCTCTCGGTGGAGCGCGGACAGCTGGAGGCCGCCCAGTCCCTGGGCCTCGGCCCGTGGCGGCGGCTTTACCGGATCGTGCTGCCCCAGGCGATGCGCTCCATCGTGCCGCCCGCCGGGAACATGCTGATCGGCACCCTCAAGGGCACCTCGATCGTCAGCATCATCGCCGTGCAGGACCTGCTGTACTCGGTCCAGCTCGTGTACCACCGCACCTACCAGGTCATCCCGCTGCTGCTGGTCGCCACGCTCTGGTACGTCGTGGTGACCTCGCTGCTCAGCGTCGGCCAGCACTACGTCGAACGGCACTACGCCCGCGGCACCGCGGACGCCCGGTGAGCCGCCGGCCGTCGCTGGTCGTCGTGGGCGCCGGACCGCGCGCCACCGGGCTGATCGAGCGCATCGCCGCCAACGCCCCCGCCCTGTACCGGGACCGGCCGCTGGACCTGCACCTCATCGATCCGTACCCGCCCGGCGGCGGCCGGATCTGGCGCCACGACCAGTCGCCGCTGCTGTGGATGAACTCCATGGCCGAGGACGTCACCATGTTCACCGACGACACCGTCCGCCAGGAGGGGCCCGTACGGCCGGGGCCCGCCCTCGACACCTGGGCGGCGGACGTGCGCGAGGGACGGATCCAGCTGCCCGGCGAGGCGGTGGAGTCCGGACTCCGCGCCGAGATCGAGGCGTTGGCCGGGCAGGACTTCCCGAGCCGGCGGCTGCAGGGCGCCTATCTGCGCTGGGTGTACGAGCGGTCCGTGGCCGCGCTCCCGCCCTCGGTCACCGTCCATGAACACCGCGGCCGGGCCCTGCGCGTCACCGGCCCGCGGGACGGCCGTCAGCACGTCCTGCTGGAGGGCCGCGCCGAACCGCTCGCCGCCGACCTGGTCGTCCTCACCATCGGCCACCTGGACGCCGAACCGGACCCCGATCAGCTCAGGCTCTCCGCCTTCGCGGACCGGCACGGGCTCGTCCACCTGCCGCCCGACTTCACCGCCGACAGCGATCTGAGCGCCCTGCCCGCGGGCGAACCCGTCATCGTCCGCGGCCTGGGACTCGCCTTCATCGACCTGATGGTCCTGCTCACCGAGGGTCGTGGCGGACGGTACGAGAACGGCGCGTACGTGCCCTCCGGCCGTGAGCCCGTCCTGCACGTCGGATCACGGCGCGGGGTCCCGTACCACTCCAAGATCGGCTACGGCTGGCAGGGCGACCGGCCCCCGCTGCCGCGGTTCCTCGGCCCCGACCGGACCGAGGAGCTGCTCGACCGGCCAGAACCGCCCGACTTCCTCCGGGACATCTGGCCGCATGTCGACAAAGAGCTCGGTCACGCCCACTACCACCGGCTCTTCACCACCCACCCCGAGCGCACCACGGTCGACCGGGCCGCCTTCGAGGAGAAGTACGCGGCCGCCGAGGCGGGCAGCGACGATCTGCGGGCCCTGGTCGCCGCGGCCGTCCCCGACCCCGCCGACCGGCTGGACATCGCGGCACTCGACCACCCGCTGGACGGGGTGCGGCACCCCTCGTACGAGGCCCTCCAGGAGGCGACCCGCGACTACATCACCGCCGACCTCGACCGCCGGCACGACCCCGGGCACAGCGAGGACCTCGCCGTCTTCCTCGGACTGCTCTCCGCCTACGGCCAGTTGAGCCGGTTCGGCGACATAGGGGGCTGGTGGCACGGCTTCTTCAGCTACCTCGCCTCCGGCCCGCCGGGCCCACGGCTGCGACAGCTGCTCGCACTCTCCCGGGCCGGTGTCGTCCGCTTCGTCGGCGCCGGGATGACGGTCGAGGCCGACGAGCGCCACGGCGTCTTCCGGGCCGGCAGCGCCACCGTGCCGGACGAGGTGATCGAGGCCCGTGCCCTCGTCGAGGCCCGGCTGCCGGACCCCTCGCCGGAACGTACCCGCAGCACCCTGCTCCGGACCCTCCACGAGGACGGGGCCGGCGCCACCGCCACCGGACTGCTCGCGGTCGACCCCGGCGACGGCCGGATCCTGGACCGCGAAGGCCGTCCGCACCCGCGCCGCTTCGCGCTCGGCCCGCACACCGCGGCCCGCGCCGGCGGCGCCTTCACCAGGCCGCGCACCGGCGGCCCGGCCTTCGGGCAGAACGACGCCACCGCGCGCGCCGTCCTCACCGTCCTGCGCGAACTCACCGGCAGGGACGGCGGAACCGATGGCTGAACCGATGACCGACCGGTCCGCGCACCCTTCGAACCGAACCGTCCGAGGAACCCCATGACACTGACCAGCCGTCCGCCGAAGAGCGATCAGGCCGCCGCCCGCGCCCCGCACACCGCCGACGCCATGGTGGAGATCCGCGGTGTGCACAAGAGCTTCGGCTCCCTCCACGTCCTGCGCGGTATCGACCTGTCCGTGCGCCCCGGCGAAGTGACCGTGATCCTCGGCCCCTCCGGCTCCGGGAAGTCCACCCTGCTGCGTACCGTCAACCATCTGGAGAAGGCGGACCGCGGCTCGATCACCGTCGACGGTGACTTCGTCGGCTACCGCCGCAAGGGCGACCGGTTGTACGAACTCCCCGAGCGCGAGGTCCTGCGCCGCCGCACCCGGATCGGCTTCGTCTTCCAGAACTTCCACCTCTTCCCGCACCTGACCGTCCTGGAGAACATCACCGAGGCCCCGGTCGCCGCGCTCGGCCGGCCGAAGGAGCGGGCCGCCGCCACCGCGCACGAGCTCCTGGACCGGGTCGGCCTCGCCGACAAGGCGGGGGCCTACCCCCGGCAGCTCTCCGGCGGTCAGCAGCAGCGCGTCGCCATCGCCCGCGCACTCGCCCTCGAACCGAAGCTGCTGCTCTTCGACGAACCCACCTCCGCGCTCGACCCCGAACTGGTCGGTGAGGTCCTCGACGTCATCAAGGATCTGGCCGACCGGGGCACCACGATGATCGTCGTCACACACGAGATCGGGTTCGCCCGGGAGGCGGCCGACACCGTTGTCTTCATGGACGAGGGACGGATCGTCGAGCAGGGTCCGCCCGCCGATGTGCTCGACCGGCCCCGGCACGAGCGGACCCGCGCCTTCCTCTCCAAGGTCCTGTGACCCGGAACCCGATCCGCACCGTGCCGAAAGGGCCTGCCATGCCTCCGATCCGCCCCCTCCACCTGGCTGCCGAGATCGGCGGCCCGCCCCGCTACGAACCGGGGCACTACACCGCGCTGGCCCAGCTCGCCGAGCGCGGCGCCCTCGACTTCGTCACCCTCGGCGACTCGTTCGCCCGGCCGGGACCCGACGCGCTCGCCGTACTGTCCCGGGTGGCGCCGGCCACCCGCCGGATCGGGCTCGTGCCGACGGTCACCACCACGCACACCGAGCCGTTCCATGTCTCGTCCGCCGTCGCCACGCTGGACTGGGTGAGCAGCGGCCGGGCGGGCTGGCAGGTGGACGTGTCGACGACCGGGGCCGAGGCCCGGCTGTTCGGCCGCCGCCCGGCCGCGCCCGCCGACGAGGTGTGGCGCGAGGCCGGCGAGGTGGCCGACGTCGGTGCGCGGCTCTGGGACAGCTGGGAGGACGACGCCGAGATCAGGGACACCGCCACCGGTCGCTTCATCGACCGGGACAAGCTGCACCACGTCGACTTCGAGGGCGCCACGTTCACCGTCCGCGGACCGGCCATCGTGCCCCGGCCCCCGCAGGGCCGCCCGGTCACCGTCGTCGACGGCACGGCGGACCGGGCCAGGGAGACCGCCGCCCGCCACGCCGACGTCGTGCTCGTACGGGCCACCACGCCCGAGCGGACCGCCGGGATCCGCGGCGATGTCCGCCGCCGCGCCGCGGCCCACGGACGCGATCCCGACACCCTGCGGGTGCTCGCCGCACTCACCGTCGACCTCGGCGACGTCGAATCGGCCCCGGAACCCGGACTGGAGAGCGGACCGCCGCTCGCCGCGCACGGCACGTACTACCGGGGCGGCCCGGTCGACCTCGCCGATCTGATCACCCAGTGGCACCGCGCCGGGGCCGTGGACGGCTTCCACCTCACACCGATCACCCCCGAACGCGATCTGGAACGGATCGTCAACGGAACGGTGGCCCTGCTCCAGCACCGCAGCCTCTTCCGCACCTTCCACCCCGGCGGCACCCTGCGCGAGCACCTGGGCCTGGGCCGCCCGGCCAACCGGTACGCCCTCCAAGGAGAACGGGCATGACACCCGCCCCGAAACAGATGCATCTCGCCGCCCACTTCCCGGGTGTGAACAACACCACCGTCTGGTCGGACCCCCGGTCCCGCAGCCAGATCGACTTCTCCTCCTTCGAACATCTCGCGCGCACGGCCGAACGCGGGCTGTTCGACTTCTTCTTCCTCGCCGAGGGGCTGCGACTGCGCGAGCACAACGGGCTCGTCCACGACCTGGACGTGGTCGGCCGGCCCGAGTCCCTCACCGTGCTCAACGCGCTGGCCGCCGTCACCGACCGGCTCGGCCTCGCCGCCACCGTCGACACCACCTTCAACGAGCCTTTCGAGCTGGCCCGCAGACTCGCCACGCTCGACCATCTCAGCGAGGGCCGGGCCGCATGGAACGTCGGCACCTCCTCCGACGCCCTCACCGGTGAGAACTTCCGCCGGGACGGCTACCTGGACCGGGCCGGGATCCCCCGGGTTCCCGGCTCCGCTCGATCAGGGGGGATCCCCCTCACCCGGGCCGCCGAGTTCCTCGCCGCCACCCGGAGGCTGTGGGACTCCTGGACACCCGAGGGCACCCCGCGCCCCTTCGCCCACCGCGGCGAGCACTTCTCCATCGAGGGCGAGTTCACCCTCCCGCGCTGCCCGCAGGGCCATCCCGTCGTCATCCAGGCCGGGGATTCCCCCGAGGGCCGTGAGTTCGCCGCGTCCGCCGCCGACGTCATCCTCACCCGGCACGGCACCCTGGAGGCGGGCCGTACCTTCTACGCCGACGTCAAGGCACGCCTGGCGAAGTACGGCCGGGAGCCCGACGAGCTGAAGATCATGCCAGGAGCCGGCGTCGTCCTCGGCGACACCGACGCCGAGGCCCAGGAGAAGGCGTCCCTGATCCGCCTCCAGCAGGTGTCACCGCAGAACGCGATTCTCGCCCTTGAGCAGGTCTGGGGACACGACCTCTCCTCGTACGACCCGGACGGCCCGCTCCCGGAGACCGATCCGGTCCCCGATTCGGAGCGCGTCCAGGGCCGGGTCCGGCACGGCGACCCGCTCGCCGTCGCGGCCCGCTGGCGCGCGCTGTCCCGGGAGAAGGGGCTCTCCATCCGGCAGACGGTCATCGAGGCGACCGGCCGGCAGTCCTTCACCGGCAGCCCGCGGACCGTCGCGGCGGAACTGACCGAACGGGTCGCCACCGGGGCCGCCGACGGCTTCATCCTCGTACCGCATCTCACCCCGGCGGGCCTGGACGACTTCGTCGACGACGTCGTGCCGCTCCTCCAGGAACGCGGGGTCTTCCGCTCCGCGTACACCGGTTCCACCCTTCGGTCGCACCTCGGGCTCGCGGAGCCCGTATGGAAAGGTTGACGCCATGAGCACGGACGCACAGCAGCAGGCGGCGCAGGACTGGGACCGCTGGCACGAGGAGCGCACCGCCACGGTCTCGGCACCGTACGGTCCGCTCTCCCTCACCGGCACGCACTGGATCTCCGACTGTCCGGATGGCCGAATTCCGGCCGTTCCCGGGCAGTGGCGCGAGGACGGTGAGGAGCTGGAGCTCACCGCAGGACCCGAGGACGGGCTGAGTGTCGACGGGAAGCCGTTCGCCGGGCAGATCCGGCTCGGCGCCGACCGCGGCCCGATCGACGGGTCCCGGGTGGCCCGCGGCGAGCGGCGGCTGGTCGTGCTGAGCCGCGAAGGCCTGTGGGCGGTACGGGACTTCGACCCGGATTCCGCAGCGCGGAAGGCCTTCCGCGCCATCGAGGCCACGCCGTACGACCCGCGCTGGACGCTGCCGGGCACCTTCCGTCCGTACGGGACCTCGCGCACCGTCCGGGTCGAGAACGCCGACGGCGTCGAGCGCGGGCTCGGCCTCGCCGGGGAGATCGCCTTCGAGGTGGACGGCGCCGAGCGCACGCTCCAGGTCGCCGTGGAGGCGGACGGTTCGCTCTGGGCGGTCTTCGCCGATGCCACCAGCGGGAACAGCAGCTACCGCTTCCGGTTCCTGCGCCCCGCGGCCCCGGCCGCCGACGGGACGGTGACGGTCGACCTCAACCGCGCGCTGCTGCCGCCCTGCGCCTTCGCGGACCACTTCATCTGCCCCTTCCCGCCGCCCGGCAACACCCTCCCGGTCGCCGTCGAGGCGGGGGAGCGCAACCGGACCGACGGCTGAACCGTCCCCTCCGTTCGTGCACATTCCGGCCCCGGCAGCTGTGATCCACCGGGGCCGGACGCATGTGCGCGCCACGAAGCTCAGGCCAAGAGGCCCTCTTGCGCGGGAAGTTGACGCCTTGAATACTCCCGAGCAGCGCTTGTCAGGGGCACGGCATGTTCGCATTGCGAACGTCCGCCGTGCCTGTGACTGCGCCTCACGGGTCCGGCCACCCCACGGGCGGACCCCCGGCCCCCCTCGGGAGGAATGACAAGTGAGGATCAAGCGCACCACCCCCCTCAGCGGTATCGCGAGACGCAGCAGGGCTGTCGCCATTGCCGCAGGTCTCGTAGCGGTCGCCGCGATGGCCGTCCCCAGCGCACAGGCCAGCCCGTCCGGAACGTACAGCGCCAACCAGCTCTCCGCCGCCAGTGACGCCGTGCTCGGTGCCGACGTCGCCGGCACCGCCTGGACCGTCGACCCCGCGACCAAGAAGCTCGTGGTCACGGTCGACAGTACGGTCTCCGCGGCGGAGGTCCAGCAGATCAAGGACTCCGCAGGCGCCAACGCAGGCGCCCTGCGCATCGAGCACACCCCCGGGAAGTTCAGCAAGCTGCTGTCCGGCGGTGACGCCATCTACGCACCCGGCTGGCGCTGTTCCCTCGGATTCAACGTCCGCAGCGGCAGCACGTACTACTTCCTGACCGCCGGGCACTGCACCGACGGCAACCCGCCCTGGTACACCAACTCATCGAACACCACCTACATCGGACCGACGGTCGGCTCCAGCTTCCCGACCAACGACTACGGTCTGGTGCGCTACGACAACGCCGCGGTCAGCCACGAGGGCACCGTGGGCAGCGTGGACATCACCAGCGCGGCCAACGCCACAGTCGGGATGTCCGTCACCCGCCGCGGCTCCACCACCGGCATCCACAGCGGCACGGTGTCCGCGCTCAACGCCACGGTCAACTACGGCGGCGGCGACGTCGTCTACGGCATGATCCAGACCAACGTGTGCGCGGAGCCCGGCGACTCCGGCGGTCCGCTCTACTCCGGCTCCAAGGCGATCGGCCTCACCTCGGGCGGCAGCGGCGACTGCAGCTCGGGCGGTACGACGTTCTTCCAGCCGGTCACCGAAGCGCTCAGCGCGTACGGCGTCAGCGTCTACTGACAGCCGGGCGGCCGGTTCCGCCCCCCGGGGGCCGGCCGCTGTCTCGAAAGAGCTGGTCGAACACGCCGAGCCCCCGCCCGAATTCAGGGCGGGGGCTCCCGCTGACCCCGCGGCTTTTGAGAGGATGTGGCGCAGGACGGTCACGCAGGAACAACGGGGGCGGATGCTGTGCCTTCCGGAGGGGTGCCCTCCGGGAACCCCCGGCCGAGACCCCAGGGGGTTCCAGGTCCGTGAAACGCATCGGAGTGACCGGCCACCGCAGCATTCCGCAGGAGGCGCAGGCCCATGTGCTGGCCGCGATGCGCGCGGCGCTGTGCGGGTTCAACGGCTCGGTGGAGGCGTTCTCCAGCCTGGCCGTGGGGGCGGACCAGCTCTTCGCCGACCTCGCGCTGGCCCACGGTGCCGAACTGGTCGCGGTCATCCCGAGCGGTGACTACGAGGCCTGTTTCGCCGACGGTGCCGAACTGGCCCGCTACCGGAGCCTCAAGGCCCGGGCCGTGCGGGAGATCCGGCTGGACTATCCGCACTCCACCGACGAGGCGTACTACGCGGCGGGCGCCTATATCGCCGACCACTGCGACCGGCTGCTCGCCGTGTGGGACGGACGGCCCGCCCGGGGGCTCGGCGGTACGGGCGACATCGTG
This sequence comes from Streptomyces sp. NPDC058221, assembly GCF_042882365.1. NCBI lineage: Bacteria > Bacillati > Actinomycetota > Actinomycetes > Kitasatosporales > Streptomycetaceae > Streptomyces > Streptomyces sp. NPDC058221. Next base: position 16,792 of record NZ_JBHVWF010000024.1, read on the forward strand.
ACGTACGCCCGCGAGCTCGGCCGCCCGGTCACGGTGATCTGGCGCGACGGGGTCGAACGCGCCTGACCTGACCCGGGTGGCCGGACGCGCCGTCACATCTGGTGCCGGGCCAGCCAGTCGGTGTGCTGGGGGGAGACGATGCGCTCGGTCTCGAACACCGCCCGCGGCCACTGTCGCTCGGTCAGCGTCGTCTCCATCGCGACCTGCATCGACTCCAGATCCTTCTCGACCAGGGAGTGGGCCGAGATCAGTGGATGGTGGCGGCGCATCTCGACCCAGGCCAGACAGGCCGCGGCCGCGGCGGACAGCACCCCGGTCAGCGCGAAGGACTGGCCCGCCGAGAACGCCCTGAACAGGGCGAGGACCAGGGCGAGCGCCGTCAGTGCGGCGATGGTGGTCGACCAGACCACGGTGGCCCGGCGGGACACCTCCTGGCGCCGGCGGTACCAGCTGCGCTGTTCGATCAGCCGGTCCCGTACATAGGTCTCCTTGCGCACGGTGAATGCCTTGTCCCGCAATGCGTGCATGGAATCGGTGATGATCCCGCCGGAATCCGCCGTCCGGTCCCGGGGGTCGGACCAGCCCACCTTGCGGAGCTCCTGGAGCCCCTCCTCGAGCCGATTGGCGAACACCGCTTCGGGATGCTGTGTGCCGGTATCGAAAGGTGAGCCATGCACGGAGTAACGCCAGCACATCGATTTGATGAACTCTGCCGCCGAGCGATTAAGTTGCCAATGCGACTTTGCTTTGCGCCGGGAGGTGAGGTAGGTCGTGATCAGGACACCCAGGTAGGCCAACACGGCGGCACAGTCAGTGAGTTGGACCACACCGGCGACCTCGGCGCGCCAGGGCAGCGCGGCCGGTACCGTGCCCCCGACCAGCAGTATCAGCTGCCAGCGGGTGGTATTCACGGCCTCCCGCTGGCGTGCGACCGCAATGGCGTCCGTGTGGTGAAAGAGCTCGGGCAGATCAGCGTTCCTGAAGACCATGCTCTGCAGTGGTCCGGGAATCGCCGTCATGTTCACTCCCGTCTGCGGTTATGTCGTCACCCCGATGGCGGAACCTCTAGTTCCGTTTGATCGGGGCCGGTCCCGTGTGACGCTCTTGTTCCAAGTAGCCGTCCTCAGTTGCCAACCGAGGCCATGAGAGTAAAGTCGTGCCGCCGGACACTGCAATGGTGCAGGTGCCAACGCTGGTTTCCTGTCCGGAACCATTCCATCGGAACGAATCCCCTCAAGGACGGCCGTGAAGACCACTGAATCCTCCCTCTCCTTCGCCGTTGCGAAGAAGAGCCGTGTGCCGCTCGCCGCGATCGACGCGCGTGGTGGCGAAGCTGCCAGGAAGCTCGGTCGGGTGCATGTCGCGTCCGCCGGTCGCCCCATCCAGGCAGCTACCTTCAACTCATCCCTCTGACCCCGCATTCCGGACCACTCCGCCATGACGGCCGGACCGCCGGATCACCCTTCCGGGCTGGCTAGACTGGTGGAATGACAGGACCCCTGGTCCCATTCCGCGAAGTAGTCCTCAAGGTTCACAGCAGGTGCGATCTTGCCTGTGACCATTGCTATGTCTACGAACATGCCGATCAGAGCTGGCGAACCCGTCCGAAAACAATCTCTGATGAAGTCATTTTCCGGACTGCTCAGCGCCTGGCTGAGCATGCCAAGACACACGCACTGCCCTCCGTGTCAGTAATCCTGCACGGAGGGGAGCCTCTGCTCGCGGGCCCCGCCCGGCTGCGGCGCATCTGCGAAGAGCTCACTGCGGCCTTCGACGGCATCGCCGCGCTCGACCTGCGGATCCACACCAACGGCCTGCAGCTCAGCCCGCGCTATCTCGACCTCTTCAGCGAGTACGACGTCAAGGTGGGCATCTCCCTCGACGGCGACCGCGCGGCCAACGACCGGCACCGCCGCTTCGCCGACGGCCGCAGCAGCCACCCCCTGGTGCTCAAGGCCGTCGAGCTGCTCCGGCAGGAGCGCTACCGCCATCTCAATCTCGGTCTCCTGTGCACCGTGGACATCGAGAACGACCCGCTCGCGGTTCTGGACGCGCTCATCGAGCTCGAACCGCCGCACATCGACTTCCTGCTTCCCCACGCCACCTGGGACGATCCGCCGCCGCGCCCGGACGGATCGCCCACGGCCTACGCCGACTGGCTCCTCGCGGTCTTCGACCGCTGGCAGGAGCAGGGGCGTCCGGTCCCGGTGCGGATCTTCTCCTCGGTCCTCTCCACGCTGAACGGCGGTCCCAGTCTCACCGAGTCGCTGGGGCTGGCCCCCACGGACCTCGTCGTCGTCGAGACAGACGGGAGCCTGGAGCAGGTCGACTCGCTCAAGAGCGCCTACGAAGGCGCGGCGGCCACTGGATTCGATGTCTTCACACACGCCTTCGACGAGGTCGCGGCCCACCCCGGAGTGCGGGCCAGGCAGCTGGGTCTGGAGGGCGTCAGCGAGACATGCCGCCGGTGCCCCGTCGTACGTTCGTGCGGCGGTGGTCTGTACACCCACCGCTACAGCTCCGCCGGGCCGGACGAGGGGGCGCCGGGGGAGGGGTTCGACAACCCGTCCGTGTACTGCCAAGACCTCGCCGCCCTGGTGCGCGGCATCGAGGCCCGCACGCCGGCGGGCTCCATGGCGCCGGCGGTGGCCGATCCCCGAGAACTGCTCGCGGCCCAGGAGGATCTGACCCGCACCCTGCTGGCCCGGCTCAACGGGGACCTGGAGGGCCGGGGCGGCGAGCGGTGGGCGGCGGCGTGGGAGCTCGCGGCCGGTCTGGAGGGTTCGGCGGAAGGTGCCCGCGCCCTGGACCACGTGCTCGCCCACCCGTACACCCGCACCTGGCTGCTCGACGCGCTCGACGCGCTGCACGAGGGCCGGCCGGAGGCCGGGCCGGCCGCGGCGGACAGCCTGCAGGCGCTGCTCGCGGCCGCCGCCGTGCGCGCCGGGCTCGACATCCGGGTGCCGGTGTCCTGGCGGGACGGTGCGCTGGCCCTGCCGACCCTGGGCCGGCTGGCCCTCGGCGGCCCGGGGGAGGGCGGCACCGCGCTGGTACGCGCCGCCGGGGACGGCTTCCTGGCCCGCCCGGCGGACGGCACGTCCGCCGAGTTGCGGATCGAGGCGGTGCACCGGTCAGGACCCGGCTGGCTCCCGGTTCGTGGGTACGCCCTGCCCGGCGGCGCCCCCGGCTTCGTGATCGACGACCTCGATCCGTACCGCGACTGCTTCGCCGCGCCCGCCACCGCCCCGCTCGACGCGCGCGCGGCCGGCCGGCTGGCCGCCGCGCTCACCGAGGCCTGGGCGCTCATCGAGGAGCGGGCCCCCGCCTACGGGGCGCGTTCCCTCGACGGCCCGATGACGTTCACCCCGCTGACCGGCCCCGCGCCGGGCGAACCCTCGGTGGGCCGGCACGGATACGGCGCGCTGGGCATCGGCGCCGAGGAGAGCGCCGGCACGCTGGCGCCCGCACTGCTGCGCGGAACACGCAGGGCCGGATTCCGGGCACTTGTGGACGTCACGGATCTTTACGCGGCGGACGGCTCCTGGGAACATCGAATGCCCTGGGGGGAGGAATTGGTTCCGTTTTCCCGGCTGCTGTCCGGCACCTACGAACGGCTGGCGCTCGCGGCTTTCGACCCCAGGTATCGGGACGGCGTACCGCAGGCACTCGACACGCTGGAGGGAGCGGCCGAACTCACCGTCGGTGGGAAACGGCTGCTCGCCCGGATGCGAAAAGAATTCTGAAGACCGGATTCCGGTTCGGGGAGGCGCCCCGTGGAGTCGGGACAACTGGGAGGAACAGGCGCAGACCGAATTCGATCATGCGTGTGATCGATAGGGCCTGGGCACAGATGACTGAAAAGCGGCGTTGAATGACCGAACGTCATGGGGGTGGAGCAAGGTCCGCTCCGGAATGATGAATTCGCTCGCATTCTCTTCACTCCTCGGGTGCGGGTGCTCACACAGGACGGGGGTCGTGTGCACGCGACGACGCAGCAGCGAGCGGCGGACCATCGGCCGTACTTCTTCTTGAGCTACGCCCACACACCGGGGTACGGCGGTGGCACGGACCCCGATATGTGGGTCGAACGGCTCTTCCAGGATCTCTGCGGCCATGTGATGGCCATGACCGATCTGCCCGCCGGCGCGCCGGCGGGGTTCATCGACCGCGAGATACGTTCCGGCGAGGGCTGGTCGGAACGGCTCGGCGAGGTGCTCGCCACCTGCCGGGTGTTCGTTCCGCTGTTCTCGCCGCGCTATTTCGCCAGCGAGATGTGCGGCAAGGAGTGGTACGCCTTCGCCCAGCGCGCCATCCACTACCGGGCCCGCTCCAACCAGCCGGCCGAGGCCATAGTCCCGGCCCTCTGGGTGCCGGTCCCGCCCAGCCAGCTGCCCGGGCCGGCTGAGCGGTTACAGTTCAACCACCGTGATTTCGGGGACCGTTACGTCAGCGACGGACTGTACGGACTCATCAAGCTCAGGCTCTTCGCCGAGGAGTACGAGCGCGCGGTGTACGAGCTCGCGAAGCGCATCGTCAGCGTCGCCGACACGGTGCGGATCGGAACCGGCCGGCCCGTCGACTACCGGCTGGCGCCCAGCGCCTTCGGCTCGGCGGGCAGCGTGCCCGGCGGCCCCCGCCCGATGCAGGTCACCATCGCGGCCGCCACCCGCCACGACCTGCCCGAGGGGCGCAACGCCGACTACTACGGCGACAACCCGCAGGACTGGAATCCCTACCACCCGGACGCCGCACGGCCCCTGGCCTATGTCGCCGAGGACCTGGTGCGCTCCCTCAACTACCAGGCCACCGTCACCTCCTTCGACGAGGAATCCGGTCACCCGGGCGGCAAACAGCCCCCGACCACACCGGAGATCCTGCTCGTCGACCGCTGGGCGCTCCAGGACGAGGACCGGTGCCGCAGACTCGCCGCCTTCGACGCCGAGAACCGCCCCTGGGTGACGATGGTCGTCCCGTGGAACCGTGACGACCACGAGAGCAGGGCCGCGGAGGCCGAGCTGACCGAGAAGCTCGAACGAACCATGCCGACCAAGATGCGCCAGGGGCGGGCCTACTGCCGCGCCGCCGCCAAGGGCGTACCGAGCATGGAGGCCTTCGGCCAGATCCTGCCGCAGGTGGTCGAGGTGGCCGCACAGCAGTATCTGAGACACGCGGCCGTCTACCCGCCGGCCACCGGCGGCGCAGGGCACACCGAACGGACGCGGCTGATGGGACCGATGGCGCAGACCCAGTACATCCACGGAACACATGACGCTTCGACGGATGCGGAGGACACGGATGACGGCCAGTCGTGACGGGCGCATCGTCACCTTCTACTCGTACAAGGGCGGCACCGGGCGCACCATGGCCCTGGCCAACACCGCCTGGATCCTCGCCGCCAACGGCAAACGGGTACTGGCTGTCGACTGGGACCTGGAGGCGCCGGGGCTCCACCGGTTCTTCCACCCGTTCCTCGACCCCTCGACCCTCGGTGCCACCACCGGTGTCATCGACCTGATCACCGAGTACGCCTGGGCCGCGACCAGCCCGGTGCAGCGGGCCGACGACTGGCACCGGGACTACGCCCGGATCCAGCCGCACGCGGTCTCGCTCACCCCCGAGGCACTCGGCTGGGAGTTCCCGCAGGGCGGCACGCTCGACTTCGTCTCCGCCGGACGGCAGAACCGCGAATACTCCGCGACCGTCTCCACCTTCGACTGGGACAACTTCTACGACCGGCTCGGCGGCGGCCACTTCTTCGACGCCCTGCGCGACGACATGAAGGCCAACTACGACTACGTCCTGATCGACAGCCGCACCGGCCTCAGCGACATCGCCGACATCTGCACCGTCCACCTGCCCGATGTGCTCGTCGACTGCTTCACCCTCAGCGACCAGTCCATCGACGGCGCCGCCTCGGTCGCCCGGCAGATCTCCGAGCGGTACACCGGCCGCCCCATCTCCATCTTCCCCGTCCCGATGCGCATCGACGAGGGCGAGAAGGAGAAGGCGGACGCCGGGCGGGCGCTGGCACGGCTGAAGTTCGACCGGCTGCCACGCGATCTGTCCGGCGACGAACTCACCGCCTACTGGGGCGCGGTGGAGATTCCGTACCGCCCCTACTACGCGTACGAGGAGACGCTGGCCACCTTCGGGGACGAGGCGGGGCTCACCAACTCGCTGCTCTCCGCCTTCGAACGGCTCACCGCCGTCATCACCGACCAGCAGATCACCTCGATGCCCCCGGTCGGCGAAGAGGTGCGGTTGCGCATCCGTGACGCGTTCACCCGTCGCAGGCCCGCCCTGCCCGCCGACCTCTTCCTCTGCTACGTGGCGGAGAACCGGATGTGGGCCGACTGGATCGAGTCCGCACTCACCCGGGCCGGCTTCCGGGTCGTACCGCGCGATGTGTCCGCCGAGCGGGGGCCCCAGGAACCGGCCGCCGTCACCGCCGAGAACGCCGCCCGGACCGTGGTGCTGCTCTCCAGCGCCTACCTCAAGTCGCAGCGCGCGGTGAGCCTCTGGGACCGGGCCGTCGCCGAGGACCCGGGCGGCGGGCGGCGCCATCTGCTGCCGCTCAGGGTCGGTGACGTACGGCTGTCCGCGCCCTACATCGACCGCAACCCCGTCGACCTCTTCCGGCTCGACGAGGTGCACGCCACCGCAGCCCTGCTGCGGGCCCTGGACCGGCCCGTACAGATCGCCGACGGGGTCTCGCCCGGACCGCGCTTCCCCGGCACCGTCCCGCGGATCTGGAACGCACCGCCGCGCAACCCCGGATTCACCGGCCGCTCGCTGGTCCTGGAGCGGATGCGCGACCAGCTCGGCGGCGGCCTGGCCGTCGTGCTGCCACAGCCGCAGACGCTGTACGGTCTCGGCGGCGTCGGCAAGACCCAGGTCGCCCTGGAGTACGTGCACCGGTTCATGGCCGACTACGACCTGGTCTGGTGGATATCGTCCGAGCAGACCGACGACGTGGTCGCCGGTCTCGCCGAACTCGCCGTCCGGCTCGGCGCCCAGGGCGGCGACGACATGGCGGCCGCCTCCCAGGAAGCGGTCGACCTGCTGCGCCGCGGTGTGCCGTCGGACCGCTGGCTGCTGGTCTTCGACAACGCCGACGACCCGGAACGGCTCCGGCGCTACTTCCCGCAGGGCGGCTCCGGGCACATCCTGGTCACCTCCCGCAACCAGGCCTGGTCCCAGCACGGTGACGCACTGCCCGTCGACGTCTTCCTGCGCGAGGAGTCCATCGAGCACCTCCAGCGCCGGGCGCCGGGGCTGAGCGACGAGGACGCCGCCCAGGTGGCCACCGCGGTGGGAGATCTGCCGCTCGCCGTCGAACAGGCCGCGGCCTGGATCGCGGAGACCGCCACCCCGATCGACACCTATCTGGAACAACTGGCCCAGCAGGCCCCCGAGGTCCTGGCGCTCAACCAGCCGGCCGGATACCCCGAGCCGGTCGCCGCGACCTGGAACATCTCCATCCAGCGCCTCAAGGAGCGCTCGCCCGCCGCGGTGCGGCTGCTCCAGCTCTGCGCCTTCTTCGCCCCCGAGCCGATCTCGGGGAACCTCCTGTACAGCAAGGAGATGATCGAGGCGCTGAAGCCGTACGACCCCTCGCTCCAGGAGAAGCTGGTGCTGGGCCGGGTCATCCGGGAGATCGGCCGGTTCGCGCTGGCCAAGGTCGACCAGGTCTCCAACTCCATCCAGGTGCACCGGCTCGTCCAGGCCGTCATCCGGGCCCAGCTCAGTGAGGAGGAGCAGCAGGACGCCCGGCACGCCGTCCACCGGATCCTGGCGGGCGCCCGTCCCGATGACGACGAGCCGATCGACAACCCGGCCAACTGGCCTCAGTTCGCCACCATATGGCCACACCTGGGCCCGTCCGACGCCCGCAACTGCAAGGAGCCCGAGGCCCGCAGGCTGCTGATCGACCGGGTCCGATACCTCTGGAAGCGCGGCGACTTCAGGACCGCTACCACGCTCTGCGAGGAGCTGCGTGACATCTGGCGCGAGACGCTGGGCGAGCGGGACATCCAGTACCTCTACCTCTGCTTCCACCTGTCCAACATCTACCGCTCGCGCGGCCGGTACGTGGAGGCCATGGAGCTCGACGAGATCACCCTGGCGACCCAGCGGGAGGTGCTGGGCCCGGAGCATCCGCACACGTACATGAGCACCAGCAGCCTGGCCACGGACCTCGGCACGCTCGGCGAGTACACCAGGGCGATCGAGCTGGCGACCGAGGCCACCGACGGGTTCAACCAGATCTTCCACGACGCGCATCCAAGGGCCCTGGCCGCGGCCAACAACCTGGCGTTCACCCTGCGGTCCATCGGCCAGTACGCCAAGGCCCGCGAGATCGACCAGGACGTCTTCGACCGGCGCCGCGAGGTACTCGGCGAGGAACACCCGTACAGCCTCTCCTCGGCCATGAACCTGGCGCGCGACCTGCGTGACGTCGGGCGGTACGAGGACTCGGTCGGCATCCTCAGCCGTACGTACGACAGTTACAAGGCCACACTCGGCCGGTCCTTCCCCGGCACACTGAGCGCGGCGAAGGCCCTGGCCGTGTCGCTGCGCCGGGCGGGGCGACTGGAGGACGCCCGCCGCCTCACGGTGGCGACCCGGGCCAGGTACCGCGCCAAGTACACCTCAGCCAACCCGGAGTCGCTGGCCTGCGATCTCAACCTGGCGGCCGACCTGTTCGCGGCCGACGAGACGTCCGAGGCCAGGGACACCGCCAGGGAGGTCGTCGACCAGTACATGAAGGTGCCGGGCGAGAAACACCCGTACACCCTCGCCGCCCTGAACAACCTGGGCGTCTACCTGCGGGGGGCCGGCGAGGCCGAGGAGTCGGAACAGGTGCTGACCAGAGTGGTGGCCTCGATGCGGGAGGTGTACGGGCGGGAGCACCCCAACACGCTGTTCAGTGTGATGAACCTGGCCAACACCACGGCGGACCGGGGCGATCTGGACCTGGTGCTGGAGACCGAGCGCCGGCTGACCGGGCAGCTGCGGGCGGTCCTCGGGGCGCATCATCCGGAGACCCTGGCCATGAAGTCGAACCTGGCGGTCACGCTCGACGCGATGGGCCGTAAGGACGAGGCCCTCCAGATCAGGGCGGAGACGGTCGAGGAGCTGGCCCGGCAGCTCGGCGACGAGCATCCCCTCACCCGGATCGCCCGGGACGAGCGCCGGTTCCAGCGTGAACTGGAACCGCTCGCGGTGTGAGTGCGCAGCGGGAGCGTCCGGCCGTCGCCGGACGCTCCCTCCCGGCCCCCGCTGCTCAGCGGTCGTTCGTGTCGAGCAGCCAGGTGAGGATCCGGGGCAGGGCGTGCAGCGCGTCGAAATGCGCGGCCGTCGGTTCCACCACGACGGTGGAACCGGCGATGCGGCTCGCCAGCCAGCGCGTGTGCCCGACGGGTGAGAAGACGTCCTTCTCGCCGTGCCACAGCAGCACCGGGCCGGTGATGTCGGCCGGGTCGAACCCCCAGGGCCGGCTGAACGCCAGTGCGTCGTCGATCCATCCGTACGCCGAAGTACGCAGCCCCTCACGGTAGTTGCGCAACAGCATGGAACGGACGCCGGCGTCATTGACCACCAGCCGGTCGGAGTCGGTCAGCTCCCGGCGCAGATCGTCGATGAGCCGGACCGGATTCTTCCTGATCACCGCCGACCGTGAGATGAACGACTCCGCGAGCCCGTCCGGATCGTCGGCCGCCGTGGTGTACGCCAGTACATTGGACGCGGCCATCCCTTCGAACCAGTCGAGACCGTCCGCGTCCCAGGGGGCCAGCCCCACCAGGGCGGCGGTGCGGGTGACCCGGTCGGGCATCAGTGCGGCGCAGGCCAGGGCGTGGCAGGCGCCACCGGACCGGCCCACCACGGCGAACTGTTCGAGCCCGAGATGGTCCGCGATGGCCCGGACGTCCTCCACCGCGTCGGCGACGCATCTGCCCGGCTGCCGGTCGGAGTCGCCGTATCCCGGCCGGTCGTAGGTGATGAGCTGGGTCTTGCGCTGGTACAGCACCATGCCGCGTGGAGCCGGACCGAGCCTGCTCCCCGGCATGCCGTGCAGAAGGAAGACCGGTCTGCCACGTGGATCCCCCAGCCGCTCCACCACCAGCTGCCGTCCGTCGGTTGCGCGCACCCGACTGCGCACTCCGCGCCTCCTTGTGTCCGTGCGGGCACGACGTGCCCGGCTTTTCCCCGCAACTATTCGATGATGGACCATCAGGGCCGGTATAGGGACTGCGCGTTGAACGATTACGGGAGCGCTTGGAGGGGGCGCGCGGAGGCATGACCCGTCGGATGTGCCGACAACCGGACGCGTAGGGGCGAATACCGGACAGGACTAGTCCTCACCCACCGCCGACCGGAGGTCGCAAGGGGTGTTCGCAGTAGGAACGGGCAGGGCCCTGGCCTCGGTAAGTGAACGAGGTGAGGTCGAAGGGGTGTTGTCGTGTGTGCGTCCTGAAGTCGGTCTTGTGTGCTACCCGCTCCGTCTTGAATAGTGGGCGCCCCATCCTCCGTGTACGGGCGACCCCACATCACCTGTGCACGGCCCCACAGGAGGTCGAAGAGTTGAAGCATCGACGCATATCCAGGAAGCGTGCAGTACTCGCGGGTTCGGCGGTGGTCGCCCTGGTCGCGGCCGGAGCGACGTTCCAGAGTGCGAACGCCAGTGAAGGGACCCCCGAGGTCACGGCCCGGACACTGACCGCCGACGCGGCCGGAAAGCTCGCCACCGGTCTGGGTAAGGACCTGGGCGGTGACGCGGCCGGCTCGTACTACGACGCGAAGTCGAAGAACCTCGTGATGAACGTGGTCGACAAGGCCGCCGCCGAGCAGGTGCAGCAGGCGGGCGGCAAGGCCAGAGTCGTGCAGAACTCGCTCGCCGACCTGAAGTCGGCCCGGCAGACCCTGACCGGCAAGGCCACGATCCCCGGCACCTCATGGGCCGTGGACCCGGTCAGCAACAAGGTCGTCGTCACGGCCGACCGTACGGTCAAGGGCGCAGCCCTGCAGAAGCTCAGCTCGGTGGTCGAGTCGCTCGGCGGCAAGGCCCAGCTCAAGAAGTCCGCCGGAGAGTTCAAGCCGCTCATCGCGGGCGGCGACGCGATCTGGGGCGACGGCGCACGCTGCTCGCTCGGCTTCAACGTGGTCAAGGACGGCGAACCGTACTTCCTGACCGCCGGGCACTGCACCGCCGAGATCACCAGCTGGTCGGACTCGCAGGGCGGCGGGGAGATCGGCACCAACGCGGCGTCGGAGTTCCCGGACAACGACTTCGGCCTGGTGAAGTACACCTCGGACACCGCGCACCCGAGCGAGGTCGACCTCTACAACGGCTCCACCCAGCCGATCACCAAGGCGGGCGAGGCGACCGTCGGGATGACGGTGTCGCGCAGCGGTTCCACCACCCAGGTGCACGACGGCGAGGTGACGGGGCTGGACGCCACCGTCAACTACGGCAACGGTGACATCGTCAACGGGCTGATTCAGACGACGGTCTGCGCCGAGCCCGGCGACAGCGGCGGCTCGCTCTTCGCCGGTGACACGGCGATCGGCCTGACCTCGGGCGGCAGCGGCGACTGCTCCGCGGGCGGCGAGACGTTCTTCCAGCCGGTGCCGGAGGCGCTGTCGGCCACCGGGGCAGAGATCGGCTGACCGTTTCTGCCGTTTCCGTGCGGTGACTCGGTGACGAATGGCTCCCGGCTGTGTTTCAGGCCGGGGGCCATTCGTGTGTCGCGCTCGGCGCTACCCCCGCGCGAGCGTCACGAAGGCCACCCACTCGGTGCGGCCGACCCGCAGCACCGGCTCGCTGCCCGTGACCTTCGAGTCCCGCACGTACACCGCACCGGCACCGGCGGCCACCTCCACGCAGTCACCGCCGCCCGAGCCGCTGTAACTGCTCTTGAACCAGCGCAGCTCGTCAACGTTCACGGATACCTGCTCCACGCTCATGTCTCTCCCACCAGCCGTTCGATGAGCCGCGCAGACGCCTCGACGTTCAGGGCCTGCGACCGCAGCTTGCCATATCGCAACCCGAACGAGCTGACCTCCGTCGGATCGCTGACGACGCACCCGACCTCCTGGGACTCGATGTATCCCAGGCGGCGGAGCTCCTTCGTCTCCACCAGGACGAATGGTCCGTCCAGACCCGGGTGGAATCCCAGCCCGACAGGCATCACCTGAACTGCCACCGTGCGCAACGCGGCTACCTCCAGCAGGTGTTGCCACTGCCTCCGCATCACCTCTGCCCCGCCCACCGGGTTCCGCAACGCCTCCTCCCCGATGATGAACGACAACTCCGCCAACGGGTCCCGAGTCAGCAGCTTCTGCCTGCTCAGCCGCGCCTCCGTGTGCTGGTCGACGATCTCGTCGCTGAACGGCGGGCAGTGGCCGCCGAACACCGCCCGCGCGTACGCCTCCGTCTGCAACAGGCCCGGCACCAGCAGCGGGTCGTACGAGAAGCGGCTCAGTACCTCCGCCTCGATGAGGGCGAAGTTACGGAAGAACTTGGGGAGTTTCGCCAGGTCCACATCGGCCTGGAGCACCTCCAGTACCCCGTCCGCATCCAGCACCTGGTCCGCCGCGGCCGTGAACGCCTCCTTCGCCGGCCGCCGCCCCTGCTCGACCGAGGCGACCTGCTCCAAGGAGTAGCCGATGGCGTCACCCAAGGCCGGCTGGCTCAACCCGGCCCGTTTCCGCAGGTGTTGGAGGAGCTTGCCGTAGGCAACCCACACGCCCGGCAGCTCGCTGTCCTGCATCGCCTTCGTCGCCCGGCCGTTCCGCGTATCACGCATGCGCCTTCACGCCCCTTCCGCCACCCGCTCGTGTCCGCCCGCAGCCATCCGTAGCGTTGCTCAACTCCATTACGGCCGGGCAAGGTTCAACGGGTGAGCCACTTACGGGGATACGGCCCCCGTCCCGTACAACACCCGTACAAGACCCGTACAACTCGGGGCGGCAGGCCTTCGCCCGGCTCGTACCGGCTCATTTCCGTACGGCCATCGGACCTGGTCAGCGGCGTGCGCAGGGTTCCACGATGACGGCGTGAAGCAACAGAGGAACACCCAGGAGGCTCCGGCCTCGGCCCCCGAGTTCAGCCTTCGCCTGAGCAGTACCCCACGGGGCGCCCGGCTGGCCCGCACCCTCGCCGTTCAGCAGCTCACCGAGTGGTGCGGCTGCCCGTACGACTGCGATGCGGCCCGAGCGGTCGCTCTGGTCACCGTCGAGCTGGCCGCCAACGCCGTCACCCACGGCCGGCTCCCCGGCCGCGACTTCCGGCTGACGCTGCTCCTCCTGCCCCACGCTCTCCGTATCGAGGTGACGGACACGCGCCCCGAACGCCTGCCGCCCAGGACGGCATCCGGCCCCGCGTCCGCTGACGCGGCATCCGGCCGCGGCCTGCTGCTCGTGGAGGCCTACGCGGACCGTTGGGGGTGCACGGTCCGCGACGCGTACACCAAGGCGGTCTGGGCGGAAGTGAACCTGTCGGCAGCATGGTGAATCCGCTCGGTCCGGCCAGTGCAGCTCGGAGCTTGGCCCCGGTGGTGGGGTGGGTCCAGTGTCGCGTGCGTCATTCGTCAGAGAAGTTATAGGTAGCACGCCGGTTGGGCTGTGAGACAGCGGCCAGGCGCTGAGGTGGCCACAGGTCGTCCCGCTCGTTGAGACTCACTTCAGAACCCCGGCGCAGCAGCCAGATGACCTCGGACTGGAAGTGCAGTACTGCGTCGCCCGGTGTGCTGTCCAGCAGTCCGGAGACCAGGCGGATCATGTCGTCCTGTTGATCGGGGTAGTCGCTGGACCTGCCGGGTTGGAGCCGTACCCAGACCGTGGGGGTGAATCCGAGATCGGCGATGACGGGACTCCACAGCCGCGGTGTCTCCTTGCCTACGCGCACCCACGTGCCCTTCGTGGTCAGCGCGCCGTCATCGAGGACCAGCTCAGGGGTGATGGACTCGTCGAACAGCCCTGCGGTTCGTGCGATGTCGCAGAGTTCATGGGCGACCTGCGAAGCGGTCTGCTCTGTCGCCATTTCGAGGTCGTAGGAAATGCTCACGCAGCTTGTCCTTCTCAGGGTTGCCACTTGGATGCGGGTGTACGCGAGTTGGATCAACGTCGTTGCCACGCAGCGCCCTTGCTTCAGGTACGTAGTCTGCCACCGGCCTACATCCAAATCTCAGTCGCACCGGTCCGCGTGGACCTGTTAGGAAGTCAGGATGTCTCCTCGGCGCCCCCTGCTTCCACGTTCGGCACCGGCTGTCTCCGGGATACCGTCCCGTTCGATCGCCCTGCTGCTGGACCGGCTCGAAGCGCGATCCATCGAGTGTCACTCGATCATGGTCGTGCACCGCGGTCACGTTGTCGCCGAGGGCTGGTGGGCGCCGTACTCGGCCGACCGCCCACACCTTCTCTACTCGCTGACCAAGTCGTTTACGTCGAGCGCTGTGGGACTGGCGATCGGCGACGGGCTGCTCTCGCTGGACGATCGAGTGGTGGACGTGTTGCCCGACCACGTACCGGCCGACGTCTCGGAGCAGGCAAGCCGCATCACCGTTCACCACCTGCTGTCCATGACGGCCGGGCACTCCACGGACAGCCTCGCCGAGGCGTGGGAGCTTGAGCCCGGCGACTTGGTGAGGGGCTTCCTGCGCCTGCCGTTTGCCACGGGGGAGGGGACGCGGCACACCTACGACAACTCGACCACGTTCATCCTGGCCAGGATGGTGGAACGGGTCACAGGCCGCGGTCTTCCGGAGTTCCTCGACGAGCGCCTCTTCAAGCCGATGGGTGTCGATCACGCCGAGTGGGACCGGGTGGCAAGCGGTGCTGCCTTCGGATTCCACGGCCTGCACCTGACGACGGAGGCCGTCGCCGCCTTCGGTGAACTGCTGCTGCGTGGAGGCATCTGGGGCGACCGGCGGCTGGTCCCGCGCGAGTGGGTGGAGGTCGCGACCAGACGGCACATTGACTGCGTGTCGGTCGAAGACGGATCGGACGACGCCGACTTCTCCTGCGGTTATGGCTACCAGTTCTGGATGTCGCGTCATGGGTACCACGGCCATGGCGCCTTCGGGCAGCAGTGCGTGGTGGTCCCGTCGCACGATCTCGTGGTCGCCGTGACCGCGCAGGGGGAGTCCCAGTACGTGCTCGACGCCATCTGGGAGTGCCTGCTGCCCGGCGTGGGCCATGGGGGAAGCGTCCAGGACGACGAGATCCTTGCCGATCGGCTGCGTCGGCTGTCGCTGCCGCCGGTGCCGGGCTCGGCCGACTCCGAGCGTTCGGTCAACGCGAGACTTGACGCCTCGGCCGAGGGGTCCGCTCTGCCCGACGGAACGACAGTGACCGTCGATCCCGTCGACGGCGGATGGCTCGTACGATTCGCGTCGCTTTTCGACATCGAGGTGGGCCACGGCGAATGGCGGGAAAGTTCTCCGCTCGGCCGGCCTGTCGTCGCGGCCGGAGCCTGGCAGGGCTCCACGTTCGTAGCCGACCTCTACGTCATCACCACCCCGCACCGCGTTCGGCTGGTCATCGACACCGGCGCCGGCACTGCCACGGCGCTGTGGAGCACCGTGCCTCTCACCGGCCCCGATCTGGTGCTGCATATGTGGTCGCCGCTGATGACGCGACCTGATGTCTCGTAGGGAGCGGTAGCCGCTGCCCGGTGGCGTCGGTGCCACGTGGAGAACCGCGACGCCGGGTGTGGTCCGGGGAGGCGGAGACGTACCGGAACGGCCCGACCGGCGTCGGATTCTCGTTGGCGTCGACGACTTTCCGCTGCTCTGCGTCAAAGGCACGATGAGCAGCGGCTCCACCGAGGCGGAGGCCTTCGGCGGCTATCCCGACCACCCCGCCTGCGACCGGCCCAGCGGCTCGGTCAGGACCACCGGGGCACCCGGTGGACGTGGCACAGGCTGGACCGGTTGTGGCCGCCGGAGAACTGACGGGCCGAGGGACGCGGGAGCCCCGGGCCGCGGCACGGCGGCCCGGGGCTGAGGGCGGTGCGGCTGGGCTGGGAGCGGTGCGTCGGTCAGACGGTCCGAGGCAGTCTGCCGGTGCCCGCCTTCGCCGGTGCGACGCCGAAGATGTCGACCGCGTGGTAGTACGTCCAGGCCGTGGCGTTGCACGAGGTCAGTTTTGCGCCGGAGTAGGCGGCGCATACGCGCTTCAGGTCCTCGTAGAGGGCGGAGTCGATGCGGGCCTTGTTGGCGGCGAACGTGCCGGCCGCCTTGTAGTTGCGGTAGCCGAAGTCGTGGCGGGCGCAGGCCGTCTGGAAGGGGAAGCCGAAGGGGTTGTCCGGCGAGGTGCTGCAGTAGTCCGTCGACCAGTCGAATCCGTAGGCCGCCCATGTGCCCTGGTTGTTGCGGGCGGAGTTCCAGGCGTTGTAGCTGGAGGCGCTCGTCTGGGTCCAGGAGCTGAGGACCTGGGGCTTGTCCGAAGGGGCGGCCGAAGCGGATGCGGCGGGCAGCAGGGCGAGGGGGAGCGACAGAGCGGCCGTGGCGAGCAAGGTGGCGGTGAAGCGGCGACGCATGAGCAACCTCCGGAGGGCGTGGGGGAGTTGTGGCATTCGTGCATCCCGTGGGTCTCACGAGATCGCTCCAGAATGCCGTCATGTACCTGCCATGCCTAGCTGTTGCGTCAACTGGACACCAAGGATTGGTGTGCGTGCCGGGCGGTGGTCATGTGCACCGTGACCCCGCACCGCGCGGGCAGGCAGACAGAATCACCCCCGGACATCGGTCCGGGGGTGAGGAAGGTCTGCCCGGGATCACGTCCCCTGTCGAATCACGTCCCCTGTCGGGGTGCGTCCCTTGTTACGCCAGTGTCGAGCCGTGTGTGGAGCCGCCGTCCGCCGTCCCCGCGAGCGCGGCGTCCGCCGCCTCCGGCTTCTTCCGCATCGACATCAGCAGGGTGACGACCGTGCCCACCACCGCCCACGCGGACAGCACCAGCAGCGGTCCGGTCACCGCGTTGCCCCTGAAGTACGCGATCGAACGCGCCGTCCAGGTCCCGGCCCCCGGCGGCAGCGCGGGGCCGATCGCCCGCCAGAAGTCCGGCAGCATCGGGAGCGGGAAGGCGCCGCCCGCGCTCGGGTTGCCCGCGATCACCACGATCAGGACGGCCAGGCCGATGCCGACGATGCCGGTGAGCGCCTCCAGTGCGAGCGTGATCATGCCGACCGCGAAGACGGTCAGCGCGCCCAGACCCGACATCCCCCAGAAGGATCCGGGGAGTGCGCCGAGGATCGGCCCGATGATCACCGCGCCGCCGATTCCGCCCGCGATCGAGTACAGCGCCATGACCCCGGTCCGGATCACCGCGCGCTGCCGGTTGGCGGCGCGGCTGCCGGCGCTGATCGCCAGGATCGAGGCGCAGAGGTAGCCGCCGACGCACCAGCCCACGACCAGGTAGAAGGACGAGAGCCCGTCGAAGTCCTGGCCCGAGGCCGGGGCCACGTCCACGGAGCGCACCGTGCGCTGCTGGGTGCGGTCGGCCTCCATGATGATCTTCGTCAGCGAGTTGGCCAGGACGGTGCCACCGCCGGAGGCGACCAGCACGGTGTCCTTGGTGCCCCGGGGGTCGGTGATCAGGGCGCCGTCGATCTCGCGGTCGAGGATCTTTTTGCGGGCGGTGGCCGCGTCGCTGACCGCGCGCGGGTCCAGCGGGTCGCCGGGGAGGCTCTTCAGCTCGCCGATGAGCTTGGCGGACATCTGCTGGGGTGCGACGACCCCGAAGGGGACGTCCGTCGGCTTCGGCTTGTGCAGTGCTCCGATGTACGACGCGATGAACAGCAGCTGCAGCGCCAGCACGCCGATGACGAGCAGTGCTGCCCGCGGCGTGACGGCCTTCTTCACCTCGTCAGCGAAAGTCATGCCCCCACGGTCGGCGGTGCCCGTCGTTCACGCAGTCGGGGCCGGGCCGAATGGCTTAGGACGTGTCCGCCGGGTGGCGCGCATCTCGGGTATCGCACGAATGTTCGAACTTGGTCTATGGTGGAGAGCGAGGGGGTGGAGAGTCACGGATCGGTCCAGGAGGTGCGCGTGCCAGGGTTCACGCATCTGCATACCGTTTCCGGGTTCTCCCTGCGGTATGGGGCCTCGCACCCGGAGCGGCTCGCGGAGCGCGCCGCCGAGCGGGGGATGGGCGCTCTCGCGCTGACCGACCGCGACACCCTCGCGGGTGCGGTCCGCTTCGCCAAGGCCTGCGAGCGGGAAGGCGTGCGGCCGCTCTTCGGGGCGGAGCTCGCGGTGCCCGCCGCCGGACGTGCGGGGGGCGACGGGAGTACGCACCGCCCGCGGACCCCGGTCCGCGGTGGTGCCTTTGTCGATGAATCCGCCCCCCGGGTCACCTTCCTCGCCCGCGACGGCGCCCAGGGCTGGGCCGAGCTGTGCCGTCTCGTCACCGCCGCCCACGCCGCCGTCCCCGACGGCGGCCGGCCCCTGCTCGACCGGCCCTCGCTGCCCGCCGAAGGGCTCACCGTGCTGCTCGGCCCCGCCTCCGAGGTGAGCAGGGCGCTGGCCGCCGGCCGCCCCGACCTGGCCGCCGCCCTGCTCGCCCCCTGGCGGGAGGTGTACGGGGACGACCTGCGGCTCGAAGCCGTGTACCACGGACGGGACGGCACCGGCCCCGGTTCGCTGCGGCTCGCCGCCCGTACCGTCGGCTTCGCTGCCGGACAGGGGATACGGGCCGTGCTGACCAACGCCGTCCGGTACGCCGACGCGGGCCAGGGCCCGGTCGCCGATGTGCTCGACTCCGCCCGCAGGCTCGTCCCCGTGGACCCGCGCCGCGCCCCGCTCGACAGCGGCGAGCGCTGGCTCAAGGACGCCCGCGCGATGGCGGAGACCGCCGAGCGGATCACCTCGGCCGCCGGACTCGGTCCCGGTGCCGGGGCCCGGCTGCTCGCGGAGACCCGGCACACCGCCGACGCCTGCGTGGTCGACCCCAAGGGCGACATCGGCCTCGGCTCCGTCCACTTCCCCGAACCGCGTCTCGTCGGCGCCGGCCGCCGCACCGCCCAGCGCGTGCTGACCTCCCGCGCCGCCGCCGGCATGGTGCTGCGCGGCTACGACCGCAGGCCCGGCTACTGGGACCGGATGCACCACGAGCTGGACATCATCGCCCACCACGGCTTCGCCTCGTACTTCCTCACGGTCGCCCAAGTGGTGGATGACATCAGGGATATGAAGGTCCGGGTGGCCGCCCGTGGCTCCGGGGCCGGCTCCCTGGTCAACCACCTCCTCGGCATCGCCCACGCCGACCCGGTCGAGCACGGGCTGCTGATGGAGCGCTTCCTGTCCAAGCGCCGCTTCGTGCTGCCCGACATCGACATCGACGTCGAATCGGCCCGCCGCCTCGACGTCTACCGCGCGATCATCGGCCGCTTCGGCACCGAACGGGTCGCCACCGTCTCCATGCCCGAGACCTACCGGGTGCGCCACGCCATCCGGGACGTCGGCGCCGCGCTCTCCATGAACCCGGCCGAGACCGACCGGCTCGCCAAGGCCTTCCCGCACATCCGGGCCCGCGACGCCCTCGCGGCCATGGAGGAACTGCCCGAACTGCGCGAAGTGGCCCGGACGAAGGAGAAGTACGGGCGGCTGTGGGAGCTGGTGGAGGCGCTGGACGCGCTGCCGCGCGGGATCGCCATGCACCCGTGCGGAGTCCTTCTCTCGGACGCCTCGCTGCTGCGCCGCGTCCCCGTCGTACCCACCAGCGGCGAGGGCTTTCCCATGGCGCAGTTCGACAAGGAGGACGTGGAGGACCTCGGGCTGCTCAAGCTCGATGTGCTGGGCGTACGGATGCAGTCGGCGATGGCGCACGCGGTCACCGAGGTGAAGCGGGCCTCGGGGCAGGAGGTGGATCTGGACGCCGTGCCACCGGGCGACCCGGAGACGTACCGGCTGATCAGGACCGCCGAGACGCTGGGCTGCTTCCAGATCGAGTCGCCCGGCCAGCGCGATCTGATCGGCAGGCTCCAGCCGTCCGACTTCCACGATCTGGTGGTCGACATATCGCTCTTCCGGCCCGGCCCGGTCGCCGCCGACATGGTGCGCCCGTTCATCGAGGCCCGGCACGGCCGCGCGCCCGTCCGCTACCCGCACCCCGATCTGGAGGGGCCGCTGCGCGAGACGTACGGAGTGGTGGTCTTCCATGAGCAGATCATCGAGATGGTCGACATCATGACCGGCTGCGGCCGGGACGAGGCCGACCGGGTGCGGCGCGGGCTCTCCGACCCCGAGTCGCAGGGGCGGATCAGGGTCTGGTTCGCCCGGCACGCCGCGGCGAGGAAGTACGGGGCCGAGGTGATCGCCCGCGCGTGGGAGATCATCGAGGCGTTCGGCAGCTACGGCTTCTGCAAGGCGCACGCGGTCGCCTTCGCGGTACCGACGTACCAGTCGGCATGGCTGAAGGCGCACCACCCGGCGGCCTTCTACGCCGGGCTGCTCACCCACGACCCCGGGATGTACCCGAAGCGGCTGCTGCTGGCGGACGCGCGGCGGCGCGGGGTGCCGGTGCTGCCGCTGGACGTGAACCGGTCGGCGGCAGCCCATCGAATCGAACTGGTGTCCAATGATGGTGACAACGGCACGGAGGGAGAGGCCTGGGGGCTGCGGCTGGCGCTCTCGGACGTCCACGGGATCAGTGCGGCCGAGGTCGCCCGGATCGAGGCCGGAGCGCCCTACAGCTCACTGCTGGACTTCTGGCAGCGGGCCCGTCCGGGCAAGCCGGCCGCCGAACGGCTGGCCCAGGTCGGCGCGTTGGACGCGTTCGGCGCCAACCGCCGTGATCTGCTGCTGCATCTTTCCGAGCTCCACCGGGCCCAGCGGGGCACGGGTTCCGGCGGCGGTGGCGCACAGCTCCCGCTCGGCGGCGGACACCGGACCGGTTCCATCGGCCTGCCCGACCTCAACGAGGCGGAGCGGCTCAGCGCCGAGCTGGGTGTGCTGAGCATGGATGTCTCGCGCCATCTGATGAGCGATCACCACGCCTTCCTGGAGGAGCTCGGCGCGGTCTCCGCCAAGCGGCTGCGCGAGGCGCGGCACGGGGAGACCGTGCTGGTCGCGGGCGCCAAGGCGGCCACCCAGACCCCGCCGGTCCGCTCCGGGCGCCGGGTCGTCTTCACCACCCTGGACGACGGCACGGGCCTGGTCGACCTGGCGTTCTTCGACGACAGCCACGCCGACTGCGCCTACACCGTCTTCCACTCCTGGCTGCTCCTGGTGCGCGGAGTGGTCCAGCGGCGCGGACCGCGGAGCCTGAGCGTGGTCGGTGCCGCCGCCTGGAATCTGGCCGAGCTGGCCGAACTGCGGCGTACCGGCGGACTCGACGCGGTCGCGGCCCGGCTGGCGGAGGTGCCTGCTGAGGCCGTTGCCCCGGAGAAGGAGGAGGCGTCCGCCGACGGCGACGGCCGCCGGATCCGGATGCCCACCGGCTACGAGATGAACCCCTGGTCCGACCTGCAACCGCCCGGGGAAGGGACGCCCACCGGAAGGAAGCTGTGGCACCAGAGTCCGGGGAGCGCGGGATGAGTGAGCAGCCCGGAATCCTCTGCCTGCGGTTCCGGCGGGTCGGCGGCGGCTCTCCGGACGGCCCCGGCTACACGGGGCTGCTCGCCCTGCTCGGTTCGTTCACCCCCCTCGTCGAGGCGGCGCCGCCCGACGGGGCGCTCGCCGATGTGCGGGGCGCGCTGCGCTACTTCGGGCGGGACGCGGCCGGTCTGGCCGCGGTGATCCGGGTCCGCGCGCTGGCCCTGCACGGTGTCGACTGCGCGATCGGGGCCGCCGAGAACCCGATGCTGGCGCGGATGGCGGCGCGGCGGGCCGTGCCCGGGACGACCTTCGTGGTGCCCGTGGGCGGGGCCGCCGCCTTCCTCGGCGACCGGCCGGCCGGCGCGCTGGACGGCGTCGGGGCGGCGACGGCCCGCACCCTGTGCGGATACGGGCTCGACTCCGTCGGCCGGATCGCGGCCGCCCCGCTCGGCACCCTCCAGCGGATCACCGGGGTGCGGACCGGGCGCGAGCTGTGGGAGCGGGCGCAGGGCATCGACCATGCGAAGGTGGCGCCGAACGCCGCCGCCCGGTCGGTCGCCGCCGAACGGACCTTCCCGCGCGACGAGCTGGACCGGGAGCGGCAGCGGCGTGCGCTCATGTCGCTCACCGAGGAGCTGGGGGCGAGGATGCGCGGCGAGGGGCAGGTGTGCCGCTCGCTCGCGGTCTCCGTGCGCTACGCCGACCGGACCGGCTACTCGACGCTGGCCCGCAGCCGTACGCTCCGCGAACCCACCGCCCACTCCGCGGAGCTCACCGCGCTCGCGTACCGGATCCATGACTCGTTCGCCCTGCAACGCGCCCGGGTGCGGGGGATCGCCCTGCGGGCCGAGGGGCTCGGTGAGGCCGGGCGGGCCGCGCACCAGCTGACCTTCGACCCGGTGGACGAACGGGCGCGGCGGATCGAGGCGGTGGCGGACCGGCTGCGGGCCAGATTCGGACCGCAGGCCGTGATGCCGGGGCGACTCGCGGCCTGAACGCCCGGTCGCGGGCTGTCCTGAAGCTACGGTTACCACCGCGTCAGTTTTTACCGACGCGTAACTTCCCAGGAAACCTTACTCGTGCGTAAGTTGGCATGAGCACACAGAGTGCCGTCAGAACTTGTGGTCCGGGCCGCAGGGTGCACAGACATCGCAACTCTCTTGAGCCGCAAGGAGAACACACGATGCTGCCCTGGACCCGTGCGCCGCGCACCCCACGAGCGCGCAGAACCCTCGCCGCACTGCTCCTCGCCGTCGCGGCGGTCGCCACCCCCACGGCCACTGCCGCTGCAGCCACCCCCACCGCCGCCACAGCCACTTCGCGCGGCTGGAACGACTACTCCTGCAAACCCTCCGCAGCCCATCCCCGGCCCGTCGTCCTGGTCCACGGAACCTTCGGGAACTCGGTCGACAACTGGCTCGTCCTCGCCCCCTACCTGGCGAGCCGGGGCTACTGCGTCTACTCGCTCGACTACGGCCAGCTGCCCGGTGTGCCGGTCTTCAACGGCCTGGGCCCGATCGAGGAGTCGGCCGGACAGCTCGCCACCTTCGTCGACAAGGTGCTCGCCTCCACCGGGGCACCCAAGGCGGACATCGTCGGGCACTCCCAGGGCGGCATGATGCCGAACTACTACCTGAAGTTCCTCGGCGGCGACGCGAAGGTGAACGCCATGATCGGGCTCGCGCCCGACAACCACGGCACCACTCTCCTCGGCCTGACGAAGCTGCTGCCGTACTTCCCCGGCGCCGAGGACCTCCTCAACGCCGGCACCCCCGGACTCGCCGACCAGGTGGCCGGATCGCCCTTCGTCACCAAGCTCAACTCCCTGCCCGACACCGTGCCCGGAGTCCACTACACCGTCATCGCGACCAAGTACGACGAGGTCGTGACCCCGTACCGGACGCAGTTCCTGGACGGGCCCGACGTGCACAACGTCCTGCTCCAGGACCTGTGTCCGGTCGATCTGTCCGAGCACGTGGCGATCGGGACCATCGACCGGGTCGCCTACCACGAGGTGGCGAACGCCCTGGACCCGGCGCACGCCACCCCGACCACCTGCGCCTCGGCGGTCGGCTAGCCAGGACGGGCGGCCCCGGGTGCGCCCGGAGCCGCCCGCCCGTTCAGCGGCCGTGCCGTGCGGTGGAGGCCGCCCGGCGCCGGACCGAGGCGAACAGCGCGGCCGCGCCCACGGCGAGTGCGGCCGCGCCGCCCATCGTCAGGTACGACGTGCTGCTGCTGCCACCCGTCTCGGCGAGGTTCGGACCGGCCGGGGCGGGTGAGGTGGCGGCGCTGTCCGGCTCGGGGGCGTTGGCCGCCGCACCGGGCGTGCCGGCCGCCTCGGTGACCTTCGCGCCCGTAGCGGCGTCGTCGTCACCGTGGCCGCCGTGCTCGACCGACGACTTGGTCTCCCCCTCGGTGATCTCCTGCTCGGACGGGGCGGACGGGGCGGAAGCGGTGCCTCCGGCGGCCCCGTCGAACATCACGTCGGAGCAGGCGTAGAACGCCTCCGGTGAGTCGGACCGCTGCCAGACGGTGTAGATCAGCTGCCGTCCCGCGCGCTGCGGCACGGTGCCGTCGAAGACGTACGAGCCGTCCACCAGCTTCGGGTCGGTGGCCCCGGCGAACGGCTTCTCCTCCAGGTCCGACCACTTCAGCGGCTTCGCCGGGTCGTAGGAGGAATTGGTCAGGTACAGCTCGAAGGAGCCCTTGTGCGGGGCGGTGGCCCGGAAGCGGAAGGTGTGGCTGCCCGCCGCCAGCTTCGTCGCCGGCCAGTCGGCGCGCGGCAGATCGAGCCCCTTGAACTTGTCGTTGCCCGCACTGCAGAGCTTGCCGTCCGGGATCAACCGGCGGTGATTGCCCGCCGCGTTGGCGATGTTGACCCCGTTCCAGTCGTACAGCGCCTGGGTGCCGCCCGCCGCGACCGCTGCCGCACAGGCCGCGGACGTCGGGCTTTCGGGCCCTTCGGCGAAACAGGCAGAGACCCGGCTGACCGGGTCCGAGAGCGAGCCGTGCGCCGAGGCCGGGGCCGCGGTCAGAACGGTCAGCGCGAGCGGCGCCGCACCGAGCACGGCGATACCGGCGGTGGCCCTGCGACGGGCGGTGGTGATGACGGCCATGGTGGTGGTACTCCTTCGGCGGTCCACGACGGGGTGCGGGGCGCCCCGGGAACGTGTGCCGGGGGCCCCGGGAACAGCAAGCTAGCCGCTGCCCGGCCCCCGACCGGCCTGGAAAAGGGCCTGGTGGCCATCGTTATGACGGTCTTAAGGAGGGGATCGGAGGCGATTAAGAACGACTGCCAGGGATCGGCCCGCGCACTGTCAGTGGCAGATGGCACGATCGGTGCATGACGACGATCGACTGGGACTCCGCCGCCGATTCCTTCGACGAGGAGCCCGACCACGGTCTGCTCGACCCCGTGGTCCGGCACGCCTGGGCGGAGCGGCTGGAGAGCTGGCTGCCCCGGGAGCGTTCCGAGGTGCTCGATCTGGGGTGCGGCACCGGAAGCCTGGCGCTGCTCGTCGCCGGGCAGGGACACCGGGTCACCGGCGTCGACCGGTCGCCCCGCATGGTGGAGCAGGCACGCGCCAAGCTGGCGGGGACGGGGACCGAGGTGCATGTCGGGGACGCGGCCCGGCCCCCGGTCGGCAAGCAGCGGTTCGATGTGGTCCTGGCCCGGCACGTGGTGTGGCTGCTGCCCGATCCCGCCGAGGCCCTGCGGCACTGGTTCGGCCTGCTGCGGCCCGGCGGAAGGCTGGTGCTGATCGAAGGCGTGTGGAACGGGGTCGGGCTGTCCGCCGGTCAGCTGACCGCGCTGCTCGCCCCGTTCACCGAACGCGTCCACCACGAACGGCTCTCCGGCGACCGCGACCTCTGGGGCAAGGACGTCGACGACGAGCGCTATGCCCTGGTGGCCCGTGCCGAACCACCGCGCCGGCACACCGAGGTCGTCGACGTGCATCTGATCCTCCGCCGGGGCTCCGACGTCCTGCTCGCCCGCCGGGCCGGTACGGGGTACGCGGACGGGCTGCTGCACGCCCCGTCCGGGCACGTCGAGGACGGCGAGGACGTCCGCGAGGGCATGATCCGTGAGGCGGCCGAGGAGATCGGGATCGCCCTCGAACCGGAGGAGTTGAGCGTGGCCCTCGTCATGCAGCACCGGGGGCCCGCCGGCAGTCCCAGGACCGGCTGGTTCTTCGAGGCGCAGTACGATCCGGACCGTCCGCCGTACAACCGCGAACCGGACAAGTGCTCGGAGCTCGCCTGGTTCCCGCTGGACGCCCTGCCGGACGACATGGTCGCGTACTGCCGCGCCGGGCTCGACGGCTACCGGTCCGGTGAGCGGTTCCTGATCCACTGGCACGAGGACGGCGACACCGTCGCGTACGAACCACGCGGCCCCCGCCGTGCGGTCCCGCTGCCGGCCGGCGGGGTCCGCACCGGGCGGATCCACCACATCGAGCTGTGGGTGCCCGATCTGGTGGCGGCCACGGCCGGGTGGGGCTGGCTCCTCGGCGAGCTGGGCCATGTCCCGTACCAGCAGTGGGCGCACGGGCGCAGCTGGCGGCGGGGCGACAGCTACGTGGTGATCGAGCAGTCACCCGATCTGGTCCCCGGGCCGCACGAGCGGCGCCGCCCCGGCCTGAACCACCTGGCGTTCCATGTGGCGGACCGGGCCACTCTCGACGCGCTGGTGGCCCGCGCCCCGGACCACGGCTGGCGGCTGCTCTTCACGGACCGGCATCCGCACGCCGGCGGCGACGAGCACGCGGCCGCGTACCTGGAGGACGCGGCGGGGTACGAGGTGGAGCTGGTGGCCGGCTGAGGAGTCTCCGGCCCGCAGCCGGGGCGGGCGGGTTCAGCTCAGCAGAGAGCCGAAGCCTTCCGGCGTGCGGGCGAGACGTTCCAGCTCGTCCAGTGCGTCCACGGCGGCACCCGCCGCCGCCGGGTCGCGTCCGGCCAGCCCGCTCTCCTCGAACTCGTCCTCGTCCAGGCGCAGTACGCGGGAGCGGTCCGCCGACACCCACAGATCGAGATCCAGGTCCTCGACGACCAGCTCACCGTCGCGCAGCACGGCCGGGCGGGTCACATCGCAGTACCAGCCCTTGAGCTCGCCCGCGCCGGTGCGGACCTCCTTCACCGCGAACCAGGCATCGCGCCAGTAGTGCTCGGTGAGCACATCGCCCGGCTCGAACCGCACGAAGCCGAAGTCGCGGACCCGTGGTGAGGCCCAGGGGGCGCGCACCGTCACCCGGGTGCCGTTGTCGGCGACCAGGGAGGCCGGATAGCTGATCTTGGTCTTCCCCGCCTTGACCAGGACGACGGTCAGTCCGGCGTCAGCCGATCCTGCGGACATGGCGTACCTCCGTGGCACAGAGCTCGTAGCCGAACCAGCGGTTGACCGCCAGCATCGGGCCGTTCTCGGCGTCGTTGCCGGTGTAGGCGTCGGTGTACCCGGCGGCGCGCGCCCGGTGCAGCGAGTCGTTCTTGGCGAGCTTCGCCAGGCCGCGGTTGCGGTACGCCCGCCGGGTGCCGGTCATCCCCGACCAGTAGCGGCTCGCACCGTCGGTCTCCGCCGCGCTGAACGCCGCGACCTCGCCGTCGGCCACCACCACGGAGGTGAGGCGGTGGTCGAGCCCCGGGCTGCGCCAGGTCTCGTCGAGCCACGCCTCGTAGTCCGTCAGCTCCGCCGGAGTGTCGCTGGGCTCGTCCGCGGTGGTCTCGGCGTCCGCCTCGAAGAGGGGGCGCGGGTCGTCGGCGAAGTCGGCGGCGGTACGCAGCTCGAACCCGGGCGGCAGCTCCTGGCGCGGCGGCAGCGTGCCGTTGGCCAGGTCGAGGTGGAAGAAGTGCGCCGGACGGCTCGGCTCGTAGCCGTGCTTCCCGGCGAACGCCCGGTTGCCGGGAGTGTCCAGGACCCAGGTGTACACAGAGGTCGCACCGGCCAGGGCCAGATACTCCTCGGCCGTCCGCAGCAGCAGGCTGCCCGCTCCCCGGCCGGTCCGCTCCGGATGGGTGTACGGATTGCAGAAGGACTGTCCGGGCTCGGGGCTCTCATGGGCCAGGCCCACCTGGGCCGTCCCGATGATCTCGCCGTCCTCCTCCGCGACCAGCAGCCGGTACCGCTTGGCCGGATGGGCACCGGCCAGCTCGAAGACGACCCGTTCCGCAGTGGTGACCATGAACGGGAGCGCCGCGCGACGCACCCTCACCCAGTCCTCGGCGTCTGCGGGGCGGAAGTCGCGCACGATGACAGTCATGGGCCGGACGTTATCGGCAGGCCGGGCCCGGGCGCCCCCGAATTTCCGGCGGTGGGGGAGAATCGGGCGCGTGACCATGAAGATCTCCGTTGACCCCGATGCCGGCATCGCCCCGTACGAGCAGTTGCGTACGCAGATCTCCGAACGGGCCCGCTCCGGCGCGCTGCCGGTCGGCTACAGACTCCCGACCGTGCGCGGTTTCGCCGAGGAGCTGGGCCTCGCCGCGAACACGGTCGCCAAGGCGTACCGCGCGCTGGAGGCGGACGGGGTGATCGAGACACGTGGCCGCAACGGTACGTTCGTCGCTGCCGCGGGGGATGCCGCCGAGCGCAATGCCGCGTCCGCGGCGCGGGAGTACGCGGAGCAGGCACGGCGGTTGGGGGTGTCGCGGGCTCGGGCGCTGGAGTTGGCGGAGGATGCGGTCCGGGCGGTGTACGCGGGGTGAGGGCGCCGCGTGGGGGTGCGGGGTGCACCGGTGGGCCGCCTTGTCCTCGATCGCCGGACGGGCTTGAGGCTGCCGCCCGGGCTTGAGGCTGCCGGGTTCAGAGGTACAGGCCCGCGTCCGCGCCCGATTCCTGTTTGGGGACCGATGCGGGGCTCGTGCCGCGGCGCAGTGCGTACAGCTCCGCCAGGGTCGTCCCCTCGCGGGTCACGTCTCGGCCCAGGCCCTCGTCCGTGCCCAGCCAGGCCACCGACTCCTTGCGGGTCAGCGGGCCCACCTCGATCCGGGCCAGGCAGCGGCCGGGCCTGACGACCGCCGGGTGCAGCCGCTCCAGGTCCTCGTTGGTGGTCACCCCGACGAGCACGTTGCGGCCCTGGCCCAGCAGTCCGTCCGTGAGGTTCAGCAGCCGGGACAGCGCCTGGCCTGCCGTGTGCTTGGCCTCGCCGCGGATCAGCTCGTCGCAGTCCTCCAGCAGCAGCAGCCGCCAGCGGCCCTTCGCCGTGCCGTCGTCCTCGCCGATCGCGATGTCCATCAGATAGCCGACGTCGTTGAAGAGCCGTTCGGGGTCGAGTACGCAGTCGACCTGGCACCAGTCCCGCCAGGACCGTGCAAGGGTGCGCAGCGCGGAGGTCTTGCCGGTGCCGGGCGGGCCGTGCAGCAGGAGCAGCCGGCCTGCGATGTCGTCCGGGGTGACCTTCATCAGCCGGTCCATGGCATCGGCCACCGGCGCGGTGTAGTTGGCGCGGACCTCGTCCCAGGTGCCGGCCGCGATCTGACGCGTCGTGCGGTACGGGCCGCGGCGCGGCGACACGTACCAGAAGCCCATGGTCACGTTGTCGGGCTGCGGTTCGGGCTCGTCCTGCGCACCGCGGGTGGCCTCGTCGAGTACCTTCCGGGCCAGCTCGGGGGTGGTCGCGGTGACCGTGACGTCCGCGCCGCGGTTCCAGCGGGAGACGAGCAGCGTCCAGCCCTCGCCCTCGGCCAGCGTGGCGCTTCGGTCGTCGTCACGGGCGGCCCGCAGCACCTTGGCGGCCGGGGGCAGCAGTGTCGCGGCGGTCCTGACGCGGTCGAGGGACGAGCTGTGCGAGTACGGCTGCTCGCCCGTCGCGAAACGGCCGAGGAACAGCGCGTCGACGACATCGGACGGCGAGTCGCTGTCGTCGACGTTGAGCCGGATCGGCAGCGCGGACTCGGGGTTGGCAGACATGGCGCCCATGATCCGGCACGGGGACGCCCCGCGCACCCGGGTTTCGCCACCTTCCGCCTCATGGGCCGGGTTGTGGAGTGACGCTCCCTCAGGAGACCGGCGCGAAACGGTCATCCGATGGACTTGGCATGCACACTTCCGGAATGGCTGCCCCTGCTGCTACCACATATGTGGCAGAGATCCTGCTGGTCGGTCCAAGGGAGATTCAATGAGAATGTCCAGACTCGTGGCGTTGTCGTCCTCGCTCCTGTTCGGTGTTGTCGTCGCCCTGACCGGGGCGGCCACCGCGAACGCCGCTCCGTCCGTCCAGGCCGTCGACTATGTCGCCCTCGGCGACTCCTACTCCTCGGGTGTCGGCTCGGGCAGCTACATCAGCTCCAGCGGGGACTGCAAGCGCAGTACCCTCGCCTATCCCTCGCTCTGGGCGGCGGCCAACTCGCCCGCCTCGTTCGCCTTCACCGCCTGCTCGGGAGCCCGCACCGGCGATGTGACCGCCAATCAGCTGGGCCCGCTCGACTCCTCGACCGACCTCGTCTCCCTCTCCATCGGCGGCAACGATGCCGGATTCTCCGACGTCATGACGACCTGCGTCCTCCAGTCGGAGGCCACCTGTCTCGACCGGATCGCGGCCGCCCGCAGCTATGTGGACTCCACGCTGCCAGGCAAGCTCGACACGGTGTATGACGCGATCAGTGCCAAGGCTCCGTCCGCCCATGTCGTCGTCCTCGGCTATCCGCGCTTCTACAAGATCGGCGGCAGTTGTGTCGTCGGTCTGAGTGACACGGTGCGCGCCGCCATCAACGGCGCGTCCGACTACCTGAACGCTGCCACCGCCAAGCGTGCGGCCGACCACGGCTTCACCTTCGGTGATGTCACGGGGAAGTTCACCGGGCACGAGATCTGCTCGGGGAGTGCCTGGCTGCACAGCCTCAACTGGCTCGACATCGGCGAGTCGTACCACCCCTTCGCCGCCGGACAGTCCGGTGGCTATCTGCCCGTCCTCAACGCGGCCGCCTGATGGCCGCCTGATCGCAGCCTGACGGCCTCCGGCGGCCCCTGACGCCCTCTTCCGTCATCCGGCTCCCATCTGTCCGCCGGTGGAGGCCCCGGAGGTCTGGGGTCTTCGCCCGGTGGGCCGCACATGGAACGGCGTCGGGGTGTCCGGTCCCTGATGATCTGTCCAACTCGCCCTGGAATCAGGCATATTCGGAAAACGGTCGTCAACCTCCGTATGTGTGTGCTCAATCCTGCGCCCGGGATACACGCGTGTCGTCGCGGGGGGATAGGGTTAACCTGCCCGGGTCGGGTGCCCTCGTACGGGTGGGGAGTGACATGGAACAGATAACGATGCACAGCAGGGCGCGAGTGCCTGCCATTACATGCGGGAGCGGTGCGACGAGTTCGCGCCTCGACCGTCATCTCGCAGTGCTGGGCGGCCCTGTCGTCCCGCAGCGCGAGTCCGCCGAGGCAACGCTGCTGATGCGCGAGCTGACCTCGCGCGACGCCGCGCACAGGCGTCGGAGCAAGAGTGCGCGGGTCTCGCTCTTCGCGCCGCTGCGCCGTCTGCGGCGCTCGCTTTTCGGCAGCCGCCGCTGACCCGACAGCCCCGGTTCAGGTATCGCGCTGCTGCCCGCTCTTCCGTCATCCCCGGAGCCGGCAGTGGCGCGTCGCCATGTCTGCGTGGGGCCGCTGCCCGAGCAGTGCCGGGATACCGGTTCGCGGCAAGGCGGGTGTCGAGGTAATTCGGTGCCGAAGTACTTCTAGACTGGCCGCATGCACGAGAAGCGAGCCGCGCGCCTGAGCCCCGACGAGCGAAGGGCGCAGTTGGTGTCGATTGGCGTGGACATGCTCGCCGAGTGCTCGCTGGACGAGCTCTCCACCGACGATGTGGCGCGCCGCGCCGGGATCTCCCGGGGGCTGCTCTTCCACTACTTCGACTCCAAGCGCGACTTCTACCGCTCCGTGGTGCGCCAGGAGTGCGACGACTTCGCCGCAGCCACGGAGCCGGACCCCACGCTGGAGCCCGTCCCCTGGCTGCGGTCGTTCATCGCCGGATTCGCGGCGTACGTCACCGAGCACCGCAAGGTCTACCTCGCCCTGGTCCGTGGGGCCGCGGGCAGTCATCCCGCCGTGGAGGACATCGTCGAGTCCACACGTGCCACCCTGGCCCGCCGGGTCGAGGAGGGGCAGCGGCGGCTCGGGATGCCGGATTCGCCGCGGCTGCTCGTCGCCGCCCGGGCCTGGATGGCCTTCGCCGAGGAGGCCGTCACCAGCTGGCCGCTCGACGAACCGGATGCGCATAGGGAGCTCGGCGCTTTTCTGGAGTCGAGCTTCATCTGTCTGCTGGGTGCGCTCGACCGGCCGGCCGCGCTGGCCGGCTGAGCGCGCTCCGTCCGGATGCGGGCCGGCCGCGCTGCCCGGTCGAGAGCTGTCCGTCCCTCACTCGCCGCCGCGCGCGTACCGGCGCACGGACAGCGGTACGGCGACCGCGAGCAGCACCGCCGACCAGAGCAGCGTCCCGGCCACCGGATGGGCGACCGGCCAGGCGGCGTCGGCCGCCGGTGCGGTGTTGCCGACGAGGTCGCGGACGGCCGCGGCGGCGGCGCTGATCGGATTCCACTCCGTCAGGATGCGCAGCCAGTCCGGCTGATTGCCGGTCGGGATGTACGCGCTGGAGAGCAGCGGCAGGATGAACGTGGCGGCGCCGATCTGGCCGGCCGCCTCCTCGTTCCGGATCAGCAGCCCGAGCCAGCATCCCACCCATGAGGTGGCGAACCGGAACACCAGGAGCAGTCCGAACGCCCCCATCGCTGCAGCCGGGCCGCCCTCGATCCGCCAGCCGACCGCGAGTCCGACCAGGACCAGCGGGATCATGCCGACGGCCGTGGTCAGCAGATCGGCCGCGGTCTGCCCGAACGGCACGGCGGACCGGCTCATCGGAAGCGTGCGGAACCGGTCCATCACACCCCGGTGGCAGTCCTGGGCCGACTGGAACATCCCGGTCATGATGCCGTTCGCCGCGGTCGCCGCCAGCAGTCCCGGCACCAGGAACGCGCGGTACTCCTGGCCGGGCACGGCCAGGGCGCTGCCGAAGACGTACCCGAAGAACAGCAGCATCGTGATCGGCATGGTCTGGGTCAGGATCAGCACGCCCGGTGCCGCCTTGATCCGTTGCAGATGGCGGCCCAGGACGGCCAGCCCGTCCGCGACCGGTGTGCTCGCGATCCTCCCGGTGCCCGTCATGGGCCGCTCCGACGCGAGTGCGTTGCCGCTCATGCCGCCATCTCCTTCTTCGGTGGGGCTGCGGGACCGCTGTCGCGACCGGTCAGCCGGAGGAAGACCTCGTCGAGGGTGGGCGGACGCAGACTCGCGTCGATCACCGCCGCACCCGCCGCGTCCAGCTCGCGCACGATCCGGGGCAGCGTGAGTGCGGGGTCGGAGGCGACCACGCCCACCGTGCGGTGCTCGTGGTCCAGGACCGGCTCGGAGCCCGTCAGCCGGTCCAGCACCGCGGCGGCCGGGACGAGCTCCGACGGATGGCCGACAACCACCTCGGCGTAGCTGCCGATCTGCGCCTTCAGTTCGGCTGGGGTGCCCCGGTGGGCCGCCCGGCCGCTGTCGACGAGCACGATGTCGTCGGCCAGCTGATCGGCCTCGTCCAGATACTGCGTGGTGAGCAGGACCGTGGTGCCGGCTCCCGCCAGCTCCCGTACCGCGGTCCAGATCTGGTTGCGGCTGTGCGGGTCGAGGCCGGTGGTCGGCTCGTCCAGGAACAGCACGTGCGGCCGGGTCAGCAGACTGGCGGCGAGGTCCAGCCGGCGCCGCATGCCACCGGAGTAGGTGCGGGCCGGACGGTCGGCCGCTTCGGTCAGTTCGAAGCGTTCGAGGAGTTCGTCGCTCCGGCTGCGCACGGCCTCGCCGCGGAACTTGAGGAGCCTGGCGAAGAGTCGCAGATTCTGCCGGCCGGACAGCTCACCGTCGACCGAGGCGCTCTGCCCCGTGACGCCGATCGCCGCCCGTACCGCGTCGGCCTCACGCGCCACGTCGTGACCGGCGACCCGGGCGCTGCCGCCGTCGGGTGCGGTCAACGTGGTGAGTACCCGGACAGCGGTGGTCTTGCCCGCGCCATTGGGCCCGAGCACTCCGCAGACGGTTCCTTCGGCCACGGCCAGATCGAGGCCGCGCAGGGCCCGTACCTCGCCATAGTGCTTTTCCAGACCTTCACTAAGTACGGCGTACGTAGTTGTCATGCCGTAACCGTACCGCACTACGTACGGCGTACGTAACTACCATGGTGGTCGAGGTGGTGATCAATGGTGGGGCGACCCGCTGTACCCGAAGTGATCTGGGCGCGCCCCGAGCGGGCGGGCCGCGGGCCCACGCCCGCGTTCAGCCGTGCGGACATCGCGGCAGCCGCCGTGCGCATCGCGGACGCGGACGGCCTTGACGCGGTGTCGATGCGGAAGGTGGCGGCCGAGCTGGGCTGCGGCACGATGTCGCTGTACAACTACGTGCCACGCAAGGAGGACCTGTACGAGCTGATGCTCGACGCGGTCAGCGGGGGCTACGACTATCCGGAGCCCTCCGGTGACTGGCGCGCCGACATCCTCGCCCTCGCGCACCAGGCCCGGGAGATGATGCACCGCCACACCTGGGTGCCGCGGCTGATGTCACCCGTGTACGGGTTCAGCCCCAACGCCCTGCGCTACCTGGAGTACACGCTGAGTCTGCTGGACGGGATCGACACCCGGTTCGGCGAGAAGATGGAACTCATCGCCATGGTCAACGGCGTGGTCACCACGTACGTCGCCAACGAGATCGCCACGGCGGAGCGCAGCCGCTCGCTGCCCTGGACCGAGGAGCAGGAGCAGGCCGCCCGTACCGGCTATCTGATCAGCCAGATCTCGACGGGCAAGTATCCGCGGATGGCGGAGGGGTTCGCCGAGGACCCCGGGCCGATCGACCTGGAGGGGGTCTTCGACCGGGCGCTCAACCGGGTGCTGGACTCGTTCGACCCCCGCTGAAGCGTGTCCTCGGGGTCAGCCGCCGTCACAGCAGTGCGAACTGGCCGTCCGGGCCCTCCTCCTGGTGGTCGAGCACCGAGGCGGGCCGCCGGGCCGCAGCTGCCACCGGCAGCACGCCCGTCGCCCGCAGCTCCTGGGCGCCGATCCGGGGGCCGTCCGCCAGTTCGTCCTGCTGGGGGCGCAGTTCGGCGAGCAGGGCGAGCAGTGTGATCAGCTCCAGCAGCTCGGACGTCCACTCCTGCGGCCAGACCCGTGGCCGCACGGCCTCCAGACCGTCCGTCCCGGCCACCGTCGTGCGCCGTTCGAACCACAGCTCCAGCATGCGTACGCCACCCACCCGGAACTCCCACGCCCCGGCGGGCACCGGTGAGATGCGGCCCGTGCCGAGGGTCAGCACCTGTTCCTCGGGGTCGTACGAGAGGGCCGAAGGCGCGGGTGGCACCGCGGCCCGCACATAGGGCCGGCGTCCGCCGGGCAGCCGCGGCCGCTCCCCGCCGCGGGCCCCGCGCAGCTGGAGCCGGAGCAGCTCCCGCCCGAGCTCCACCCCGGCCGACCAGCGCGCGGTGTCGGCCGGCAGCGGCACGACGGAGCCGGCCGGGGAGTGCCGGGCCGCCGCGAGGATCCACGCCAGCACGGACTCCGCGGAGACCGCGTCCCCGTGCCGGCCGCGCAGCAGGGCGAGCAGCCCGGGTGCCAGATTGGGTTCGAGACCGCCGGGCCGCCGGTACAGCGGGCGGATCCGGCCGGGGCGGCCGGCGGGGGAGTGGCCGTCGGGGAGCAGCGCCGTCACGGAGAGGGCCGGGCCGGTGTCCTGGGGGATCCTGCCGTGCTCGACCGCGAAGAGCTGCTGTCCGTCGGCGACCCGCCACAGTTCGGGCCGGGCGGCGTCTATCAGCCGGTGGTCGGGGAGCAGCCACTGCTCGTCGAACGGCCCGTGCAGGATCCGTACCGGTTCGGGGCAGGGGCCCGGGTCACGGGCGAACCGGCCGGTCCCGGTGGTCTGTCCGGGCAGGGCGGCCACCGGAGTCCGCGGCGTGCGGGAGCGGGTGGGTCCGAACAGCCGCTCGCGCTCGGCGTCGCCTGCCCGCACGAGGCGTTCCCAGCGGGCCCTGAGCGATGCCGCGTCCGGGGCCGTCACCCAGGGGCGTCCGGTCCGCAACGGCCGTACGGACCAGGGCATCAGGTCGTCGAGGAGCGGACTGTCCGGGCGTTCGCCGGAGCCGGCCGCCGCCGGGTCTGCCACCGTGTCGTCCTCCCCGGCGCCACGTCTGCCGCCTTCCCAGGCATCGTAACCGCGCAGCGGGAGCCCGCGTCAGGGCGCCTGTGCCGCGCGGGCCGGCGGGGCGAACGGCGGTGGCGTCGGTTCGAGCGGCGTCGGTTCGGGGCGTCGGTTCGGGGCGTCGGTTTGAGCGGCGTCGGTTCGGGTGGCGTCAGTTCGCCTCCACCGTGACCGAGAAAGAGAACCGGTCGCCCCGGTAACGGATCTGCGCCACATCGATCACCCGGCCGCTCCCGTCGTACGTCACGCCCGTGTAGTACAGGATCGGGCTGACCAGCGGGACCTTGAGCAGCTCGGCGGTGACCGGGTCGGCGAGCCGGGCCTCGACCGTGTCGGTGATTCTCGCGATCCGGACGCCGACGCGGTCGCGCAGCACCTTGGTCATCGGCCAGCGTTCGAGATCGGCCGGGTCGAGCTCCGCCGCGACCTCCGGATGGATCCAGTTCCGGGCCCAG
The DNA here is from genome assembly GCF_042882365.1 of Streptomyces sp. NPDC058221. Classification (NCBI taxonomy): domain Bacteria; kingdom Bacillati; phylum Actinomycetota; class Actinomycetes; order Kitasatosporales; family Streptomycetaceae; genus Streptomyces; species Streptomyces sp. NPDC058221. Next base: position 52,995 of record NZ_JBHVWF010000024.1, read on the forward strand.
TTGGTGGGCTCGCCGTTCTCCTCGTCGCACCGCAGCCGCCGGTAGCCGACGACCTCCGCGCAGCCGGGGAAGAACTCCGCGACATCGCCGGGCACAGGGGCCGGACCGTGGTCGAGCAGAGTGGTCCGCTCACCCGACTGCTGGGCGACGATCGCGTCGATCGAACCGAGCAGCCGGACCGGCGACACCCGGCGGGCGCGCGGCTCGATGAACGTGCCGCGCCGCCGGTGCCGGCTGATCAGCCCCTCGGTCTCCAGTTCCTTGAGCGCCTGGCGCATCGTGAGGACGCTGACGCCGTAGTGGACGGCGAGCTGTTCCTCGGTCGGCAGCCGCAGCGTGGCGTCCTGGGTGCGGCCCAGTATCGATGCGCGCAGCGACTGCGAGACCTGGTACCACAGCGGCAGTTTGCGGTTCAGGACCAGTGAGTCGGGCGCGAAGGCGGTCCCCTGGGGCGCGGGGGGCTTCAGCGGGGTCTGCGGCACCGTGGGTCACCTGCATTCGTCGTCGCCGGCTCTTTCGGGGGCCGTCACGGCCTGAAGTTGCGGCTCAGACCCTGCCACACGTCGTCATAACCGTGCTGAAGGTGCCCGGCGGCGGCCGCCTGCCCGGTCGCCGTGACGGGCCAGCGGGTCTCGAACATGAAGGCCAGACCGTCGTCGATCTTCTGCGGCTTCAGTTCCGCCGAGCTCGCCCGGTCGAAGGTCTCCCGGTCCGGGCCGTGCGCCGACATCATGGTGTGCAGCGAGCCGCCGCCGGGGACGAACCCTCCCTTGCCGGCCGTCTTCGCGTCGTACGCGCCCTCGATCAGGCCCATGTACTCGCTCATCACATTGCGGTGGAAGTACGGCGGCCGGAACGTGTTCTCGCCGACCAGCCAGCGCGGCGCGAACACCACGAAGTCGACCCCGGCCAGACCGGGGGTGTCCGACGGCGACGTCAGCACCGTGAAGATCGACGGGTCCGGGTGGTCGTAGCTGATCGAGCCGATGACGTTGAACCGGTGCAGGTCGTAGACGTACGGGGTGTGGTTGCCGTGCCAGGCGACCACATCGAGCGGCGAGTGGTCGTACGTCGCCGACCAGAGGTTGCCGCAGTACTTGTTGACCACCTCGACGGGGCGCTCCACGTCCTCGTACGCGGCGACCGGTGCGAGGAAGTCCCGTGCGTTGGCGAGGCCGTTGGCGCCGATCGGGCCCAGCTCGGGGAGGACGAAGGGCTGGCCGTAGTTCTCGCAGACGTAGCCGCGTGCGGTCGCGCCGAGCAGCTCGACCCGGAAGCGGACGCCGCGCGGGATCAGCGCGACATGGCCCGGCTCGGCGCGCAGCAGGCCCAGTTCGGTGCGGAGCAGCAGACCGCCGTGCTCGGGGACGATCAGCAGCTCGCCGTCGCTGTCGCTGAACACCCGGTCGGTCATCGGGGCGTTGGCGTGGTAAAGGTGCACCGCCATGCCGCTGCGGCTGGTCGCGTCGCCGTTGCCGCCCAGCGTCCACAGGCCGGACAGGAAGTCCGTGCCGGGCGCGGGCTCCGGGAGCGGGTCCCAGCGCAGCCGGTTGGGGTCCGGGACGGATTCGGTGAACGGGGCGGTGCGGACAGCGCCGTTGTCGATCCGCACGAACGGCGGGTGGGCGGCGGAGGGGCGGATCCGGTAGAGCCACGAGCGGCGGTTGTGGGCGCGCGGTTCGGTGAAGGCCGAGCCGCTCAGCTGCTCCGCGTAGAGCCCGAGGGGCGCGCGCTGCGGCGAGTTGCGGCCGTGCGGCAGTGCCCCCGGCACCGCCTGGGAGCTGTGCTGATTTCCGAAACCCGCGGAATGCTCCAGCCCTTCCGCCGTCTTCCTCGCCTGCTCGGTGCCGCTCATGTGCGCTCCAGGTGCCGAAGGATTCCTATGGGTAACCGTAGGAATCAAAAGAGGGTGAGTCAACGGTATTTGTGGCGCACAGGGGGGTTCCATAAGTTGAACAATGCTCTACTCTCCGGCACATGTCGTGGACACGTAGACTTTTGGTGGTCCTGGCGGCGTTCGCGGCCGCCCTCCTCGCGGCCCCGGCCGCCCAGGCGCACGAGGAACGTCCGGTCACCCTGCCCGACGGAACCGGCAGCGTCCCCGTGTACCGGACCGGCGAGCCCGATCTCCTGGTCTGCAAGACCGACCGGGCCGACTTCGAACACCGGGTAGCGGGCTTTCCCGACGCCCTGCGGACCAGGAACCTGAAGCTCTTCGACCGATGCCAGAAGTCGGGCTACCGCCATCTCCAGCAGGCCGTCGACGCGGTCACCGGGCCCGGCAGGAACATCGCGATCCTGCCCGGCCTCTACGAGGAGGAGCCATCGCTGCCGGCCCCGGCCGGGGAGTGCAGCCGGCTGAAGGCCCCGAACTCCCAGCTGGGCTACCAGATCCTGAGCTACGCCCAGCAGGCGAAGTGTCCGCACAACCAGAATCTGGTGGCGATCCTCGGCAAGAAGGACCTCCAGATCGAGGGCACCGGCGCCGAGCGCACGGATGTCGTCATCGATGCCAAGTACCGCAAGCTCAACGCGATCCGGTCGGACGGTTCCGACGGTGTCTACTTCAAGAACTTCACCGCCCAGCGCACCACCTTCAACTCGCTGTACGTCCTGGCCCAGGACGGCTTCGTCATCGACGACGTGCTGACCCGCTGGAACGACGAGTACGGCTTCCTGACCTTCGCCAGCGACCACGGCCTCTACAAGAACTGCGAGTCGTACGGCAACGGCGACTCCGGCATCTACCCGGGCAGCGCGTCGGACATCAACGACGGCTACGGCTACGAGGTCCCGCGCTACTCGATCGAGATCACCGGCTGCCACAGCCACCACAGCATGGTCGGCTACTCCGGCACCGCCGGTGACTCCGTCTACGTCCACGACAACGAGTTCGACCACAACATGGGCGGCGCCTCGATGGACAGCGCCTTCCCCGGCCACCCGGGGCTGCCGCAGAACCACGCCCGCTTCGAACGCAATCTGATCCACGACAACAACGCCGACTACTACCCGTACGTCGCCGACGGCACCTGCGCCAAGCCTCCGGTCGAGCGCGGTTACGAGAACGGCGTGGTCTGCCCGCAGATCTCCATGCCGCCGGGCACCGGCATCATCACCGCGGGCGGCAACTGGAACATCTACGAGAACAACTGGATCTACGGCCAGCAGCGCGCCGCCTTCTTCCTGAGCGCCGTCCCCGCCTTCATCCGCGGCGAGAGCGTCCTCGGCAAACAGACCGACACCTCGCACCACAACCGGTACGCGGACAACCACCTCGGTACGGACAAGGCGGGCAACGCACACCCCAACCGCACCGACGTGTGGTGGGACGGGCAGGGCGACGGCAACTGCTGGCAGTCGGACACGGGAGCCTCCACGCCCCGCTCGCTGCCCGCCTGCAAAGACGCACGCGGCGCGGTCACCGGCAGCACCGACCGGCTGGTGGGGGAACCCGTCAAGCTCGCCCAGCTGCTGGTCTGCGCCGACTACAACGTGCAGGCGCGCCGGCTGCCGGCCGGCTGCGACTGGTACGGGGCGCGCGGCATCGAGCGTGTCGAGGTGCAGGCGGCCCTCGGTATCGCCGTGGTGCTGGTGCTGGTCGGCGGGGTGCTGTGGTGGCGCAGGCTCCGGCCGAGCAGGCTCGCCACCGGGGCCACGGTCCTCGGACTCATCGGCCTGGGGCTGGACGTGGCCGGCTCGACCATGGGGCTCGCCTCCTCGTACCTGCCCGCCGTCGCCCTGCTGCTCACCGGGCTCTGGTGGACGGGCATCGGGCTGGTGCTGCGGCGTGAGCGGCCCGGACTGGGCTGGACCACGGTGGCGCTGGGCGGCCTGACGCTGCTGGACGCGCTGGACAAGGGCGTGTTCATGATCCCGTGGATCCCGCTGAGCCCCGCCTGGGTGCGGGGACTGCTCGGCGTGGTCTGGTTGGTCTGGGCCGTGGTGGCCGCCGCCCGCCACGGAGAGCTGGAGGCCGGGGCGGCGGCTCCGGGGGCGGAGGACCGGGACGCGGGCGCGGGCCGGGACGCGGAGCCGGGCGCGGGTGGCAACGCGGGTACGAGCCGGAACGCGGTGACGGGCCCCGCGCCGGACCCCGTCCCGGACACCGGCACTGCTCCAGCACCGCCCACGCGCGGAGA
>NZ_JBHVWF010000024.1:57146-75883 GCF_042882365.1 Streptomyces sp. NPDC058221
GGGGGGGGCCGGGGGGCGGGGGGGGGGGGCGGGCGGGGGGGGGCGGCGGCCGCGGCGCCCCGGGCCCCCCCCCCCCCCCCCCCCCCCCCCCCCCCCCCGGACCCGGTCCCGGCCACCGGCAGTGCTCCTGCTCCGCCCTCCGGCGGAGATTCCGCGCCGCAGGACACCGCCGTCCCCGCCCCGGACGGAGACGACTCGTGAAACCCGCTCGGAGTCGACTCGTGAAACACCCTCAGGGCCAGGCGCCGGCCGCACAGGCCCCACCGGCTGTCGTGTGGCCGGTCCCCGCGCGCCGGCCGAGGGCAGCCCGCCGGGCCGCCCTCGCCGTGCTCACCGCGGTCGCACTCGTACTCGGAGCGGGTGCCTGCGGCGGGCGGGCCACCACCCATCACAAGCCGGGCACCAGCCATGAGCAGGCCACCGGCAGCGTCGGCCGGCTCCTGTCCTCCGACGACGGCGACGGGCACCGGCTGCGTCAGGTCGCCGCCGAGGGTGCGCCCGAGGTGACGTTGAGCGTGCGGCCCGACTCGGAGGACGGCTGGAACGTCCATCTCGCCGTGCGCAACTTCCGGTTCACCCCGGACAGCGTGGGCGGCGGCGCCCTCCTCGGCCGGGGACATGCCCGGCTCTTCCTCAACGGCCATCCGCTCGCCCGGGTCTACGGAACCTGGTTCCATCTGCCGGAGTCCCTGCTTCGCAGCGCCGGGGGCGGCACCGAACTCACCGCCGGCCTCTACGCCGACGACCACACGGCCTGGGCCGTCGGCTCCGCCCCCGTCCGGGCCGCCGCCGTCCTCACCACCACCCCGACGACCGCCCCCGCGCCCACCCCCGCCGAGCCCGACACCGGCACCACGCTGGAGATCTCCGTCCGCGACGGCAAGGTCAGCCCGGCGCCGGGGCGCGCCGAGATCAAGAAGGGCCGGACCGTACGGCTCCGGGTCCGCAGCGACCGCGACGACACCCTTCACGTGCACGGCTACGACAAGGAGGCGCGGCTGCCCGCGGGCAGGACGGTCACGCTCAAGTTCACCGCCGACCGCACCGGGCTCTTCGAGGTCGAGACCCATGAGTCCGATCTGCTCCTGACCCAACTCGTCGTACGGTGACGGCCGGTCCGGGCGGCGGTGATGTCGGCGGTACCGGAGCCGGTGCGGTGAGCGTCCTCGCTCATGGCATCGGAGCCCAGCACGACCTGCCCCTCTCGCCCTTCTACGCATTCGCGGGTGCCTTCGCCGCACTCTTCGTCTCCTTTCTCGCACTCGGCCTGCTCTGGTCCGGCTCCCGGTTCCGCGGTGAGCCGGCGGGCCGGCCGCTGCCGGCCGTCGTCCAGCGCGCGGCCGACGCCCGCCCCACCCGTACCGTGGTCCGCGCCCTCGGCCTGGCCGCCGCGATCCTGGTCGTGCTGCACCTTCTCCTCGGACCGGCCGACCCGGGCCGCAATCCGGCCCCGGGCGCCGTCTACGTACTCCTCTGGGTCGGGCTGGTTCCCGCCTCACTGCTGCTGGGCCCCGTCTGGCGGCTGCTCAACCCGCTGCGCACGCTTCACCTCCTCGGCTGCCGCGCACTGCGGCGCGACCCCGGAGCCGGCCGCGCCCTCCCCGTACGCCTGGGGATGTGGCCGGCGGCGGCCGGACTCCTCGCTTTCACCTGGCTCGAACTCGTCGCCCCCGACCCCGCGTCACCCAGTGCCCTGCTCCTCTTCCTCGCCCTCTACTCCGCCGTCCATCTCGCCGGCGCGGCCCGCCACGGCGCGCGCTGGTTCGACCGGGCCGACGCCTTCGAGGTGTATTCGGAGCTGCTGGCCCGGCTCTCCCCGCTCGGCCGCCGCCCCGCCGACCGCCGCCTCGTCCTGCGCTCCCCGTTCAACGGACTCGACGCCACACCGCAGCTCCCCGGACTCGTCGCCACCGTCTGCGTCATGCTCGGCTCCACCGCGTACGACGGCTTCTCCGACGCACCCTCCTGGATCACCACCGTCCAGACCTCACCCCTGGGCCGTACCGCCGCGGCCACCCTCGGGCTTCTGGCGGCCGTGGCGCTCGTCGCCGCCCTCTACACACTCTGCGCCGGTGCCACCCGGCTCATCTCCGGCCAACTGCCGCACCCCCTCACCGCCTTCGCGCACTCACTCGTCCCGATCGCGCTCGGCTATCTGGTCGCCCACTACTTCACACTCTTCGTCACCGAAGGGCCACGTACAGTCATGGTGGCACTCGGCACTGACAATCCGGCTCCGCCCGAGCCGTTCCTGGGTCCCGGCGGGGTCGCCACCCTCCAGGTCCTCGCGATCGTCCTCGGCCATGTCCTCGGTGTCGTCGCCGCCCATGACCGCTCCGTGCGGCTCTTCCCGCCCGGACGTGCGACAGCCGGCCAGCTCCCGCTGCTGGTCCTGATGATCGCGTACACCATCGGCGGCCTGTCCCTGCTCATCGCCTGAGACGCGGACGCACCTCTGTGCCCGAAGGAGGAGGCCCACGGCATCATGGAGTCCGTGCCCCATGCGAACACGAATCTCCGTCGCGCCCCCGTGCAGCAGCGCAGCGCCGAGCGCCTCGCCCGGATACTCGACGCCTGTGCCGAACTCCTCGACGAGACCGGCTACGAGCAGCTCTCGACCCGGGCCGTGGCCGTACGCGCCGAGGTCCCCATCGGCTCCGTCTACCGGTTCTTCTCCAACAAGCGTGCCCTGGCCGACGCCCTGGCCCGCCGCAATCTGGACAGCTACGCCGAGCGCATCACGGCCCGGCTGGACGGCATCCCGGCTGCCGACTGGCGCCGCGCCATCGACGCCGTGCTCGACGAGTACCTGGCGATGAAGCGCTCCGTCCCCGGTTTCGCGCTTGTCGACTTCGGTGCGCCGGCGCCGGACGAGGACCCGGCCGACGATGCCAACCTCCGCGTCGCGGGGCGGCTCACCGACCTTCTCTCCGGGCATCTGGGCCGTACGTCCGACCCGGATCTGCTGCGCACGATCCTGGTCTGCGTCGAGGCCACCGATGCCTTGCTCAAGCTCGCCTTCCGTACCGATCCCGCCGGCGACCGGGCGATCGTCGCCGAGACCCGGGTGCTGCTCCAGGCCTACCTCGCCCGAGTGCTGGACTGAGACCGGGCGGCCGCTGTCCGGAGCGGCCGGACAACCTCCTTGCGGCAACACCTCCCCGGCATGCGTACCGGTCGGTATGCTCGATGCTGCTTGCCCACATACGCGTGCCACCGTTGCCGCCGCCCGGGGAGGGCCCATGTCGCACGACCCCAGCAGTACCCGAACCGCCCTGCGCATCTGCCCCCTCTGCGAAGCCACCTGCGGACTCACCCTCACCATCGAGGGGACCAGGGTCACCGGCGCCCGCGGTGACCGCGACGACGTGTTCAGCCACGGGTTCATCTGCCCCAAGGGCGCGTCCATCGGCGGACTCGACGAGGACCCCGACCGGCTGCGCACCCCGCTCGTCCGCAGGGGCGGCGTTCTGACGGAGGCGAGCTGGAGCGAGGCGTTCGACGCGGTCGCCCGCGCGCTGCCGGCCGTCACGCGCGAGCACGGGCCGGATGCCGTCGGTGTCGTCCTCGGCAATCCCAATGTGCACACCATGGCCGGCGCCCTCTACCCGTCCGCCCTGCTCGGGGCCCTGCGGACCCGGGCCCTGTTCACCGCGAGCACCCTGGATCAGATGCCCAAGCACGTATCCAGCGGGCTGCTCTTCGGGAACCCGGACACCATCCCGGTGCCCGACCTCGACCGCACCGGCCATCTGCTGCTGCTCGGCGCCAACCCGCTGGAATCCAACGGCAGTCTCTGCACCGCCCCCGACTTCCCCGGGAAGCTCAAGGCGCTCCGCCGCCGCGGCGGCAGCCTCACCGTCGTCGACCCGCGGCGCACCCGCACCGCGCGTCTCGCCGACCGGCACGTCGCCATCCGCCCGGGCACCGACGCGCTCCTGCTCGCCGCCCTCACCCACGTACTGTTCGAGGAGAAGCTGACCGACCCCGGAGCGCTCACGGACCACGTCCAGGGCATCGAGGAAGTCGCGGACGCGGTCCGGGACTTCTCGCCGGAGGCGGTGGCCGTGGCCTGTGACGTGGAGGCCGGCACCATCCGCACGATGGCCCGGGAGCTCGCGGCCGCACCCACCGCCGCCGTCTACGGCCGTATCGGCAGCTGCACCGTGGAACACGGCACCCTCGCCAGCTGGCTCGTCGACGTCCTCAACATCCTCACCGGCAATCTCGACCGCCCCGGCGGCGCCCTCTTCCCGCTCTCCGCCACCGCCCGCGCCCCGCGCCCGGCCGCCCCGGGAAAGGGCTTCGCCCTCGGGCGCTGGGCGAGCCGGGTCTCCGGTCACCCCGAGGCCAAGGGCGAACTGCCCATCTCCGCACTGGCGGAGGAGATCGGCACACCGGGGGAGGGGCGGATCCGCGCGCTGATCGTCCTGGCCGCCAACCCGGTGCTCTCGGCGCCCGACGGCGACCGGCTCGACCGGGCGCTGACCGACGGGCTCGACTTCATGGTGAGCGTCGACCCGTACCTCAACGAGACCTCGCGCCACGCCGACGTGGTGCTTCCCCCGCCGCCGCCCTCGCAGAGCGCCCACTTCGACTTCGCGTTCAACACCCTCGCCGTGCGCAACCAGGTCCGCTACACCAGGCCCGCCGTTCCCCTGGACGCGGACCGGATGGACGAGAGCGAGATCCTCGCCCGGCTCGTTCTGGCCGTCTCCGGGATGCACGGGGCGGAGCCGGGAGCGGTGGACGCCATGGTCATCGAGCGGGCCCTCGGCAAGGCCGTCGCCGACCCGCACTCGCCCGTGCACGGCCGCGACCCCGCCGACATCGCCGCGGCGCTCACCGGCCGCACCGGACCGGAGCGCCGGCTCGACCTGATGCTGCGCCTCGGCCCGTACGGCGACGGCTTCGGCGCCGACCCCGAAGGCCTCACCCTGGACCGGCTGCTGGCCCACCCGCACGGCATCGACCTCGGCCCTCTCGCCTCCCGCATCCCGCAGGTCCTCAGCACCCGCAGCGGGCGCATCGAACTCTTCCCCGCCCCCATCGCCGCCGATCTGCCCAGGCTGCGCAGCGCCCTCGCCGGCCGCCGGGACGCCGAAGCGCTCGTCCTCATCGGCCGCCGCCATCTGCGCTCCAACAACAGCTGGATGCACAACGTGGCCGCGCTCACCGGCGGTTCGAACGTCTGCACCCTCCAGATGCACCCCACGGACGCGGCACGTCTCGGACTCGCGGACGGCGCCACCGCGACGGTCACGGCGGACGGCGGAGAGCTGATCGCCCCGGTTGAGATCACCGACGGCGTACGGACCGGAGTGGTGAGCCTCCCGCACGGCTGGGGGCACAGCCGCCCCGGCACCCGGATGTCCGTCGCCGCCGCGCAGCCCGGCGTCAACGTCAACCAGCTGCTCGACGGCACCCGGCTCGACCCGCTCTCCGGGACCGCCGTGCTCAACGGCATCCCGGTCACCGTGGCACCCATACGTTGACCTGGGGTTTTGCTCGTATTGCTCGCATGTCAACGTCTTGTTAACGCCATATGGCGCGCCCTAACGTCATCCGAACCGCCGGCTCCGGTGGCAGTTCAAGGGTGAACGTTAGGTATCCAAATGCTGACAATCCTCGGCTTTGCCATGATCACGACCTTCCTGGTCCTGATCATGATGAAGAAGATGTCGCCGATCGCGGCGCTCGTCCTGATCCCCGCACTGTTCTGCGTGGCCGTGGGGCAGGGTGCGAAGCTCGGCGACTACGTCATCGACGGCGTCGGCAATCTCGCCCCGACCGCCGCCATGCTGATGTTCGCGATCGTCTACTTCGGCGTGATGATCGACGTCGGGCTCTTCGATCCGGTCGTCCGGGGCATCCTGCGCTTCTGCAAGGCGGACCCGATGCGCATCGTCGTCGGGACCGCGGTGCTCGCCGCGATCGTCTCGCTGGACGGCGACGGCTCCACCACGTTCATGATCACCGTCTCGGCGATGTATCCGCTCTACAAGCGGCTCAGGATGAGCCTGGTCGTGATGACCGGCGTCGCCGCCACGGCCAACGGCGTCATGAACACCCTGCCCTGGGGCGGTCCCACGGCCCGCGCCGCCACCGCGCTCAAGCTGGACGCGAGCGACATCTTCGTCCCGATGATCCCCGCGCTCGGCGTCGGGCTGCTCGCCGTGCTCCTGCTGGCCGTCGTCCTGGGCCGGCGTGAGCGCCGGCGGCTCGGCACCCTCACCCTCGACGAGGCCCTGGCGACCGACGCGGTCACGGAGACGGAGACGGTGCTTGTCGCCGCCGGCGGTGGCGACGACCGCCTCCGCAAGGGCTCCGGCGGAGCCGGTACGGACGGCGGCACGGCATCCGGCGCCGAGGACGAGGCGGCCGACGACGGAGGCTTCAAGGGCCTCGACCCGCACCGCGCGACCCTGCGGCCGAAGCTCTACTGGTTCAACGCCGCGCTCACCGTGGCGCTGCTCGCTGCGATGATCATGGAACTGATGCCGATCCCGGTGCTCTTCCTGCTCGGCGCGGCCCTCGCCCTCACCGTCAACTTCCCCCACATGCCCGATCAGCGCGCCCGGATCGCCGCCCACGCCGACAACGTCCTCAACGTCTCCGGCATGGTCTTCGCCGCCGCTGTCTTCACCGGCGTCCTGTCAGGCACCGGCATGGTCGACCACATGGCCGACTGGCTGGTCGGCGCGATCCCCGACGGCATGGGACCGCACATGGCGCTCGTCACCGGCGTGCTGAGCATCCCGCTCACGTACTTCATGTCCAACGACGGCTTCTACTTCGGCGTCGTGCCCGTGCTCGCCGAGGCCGGCGCCGCGCACGGCGTCTCCCCGCTGGAGATCGCCCGCGCCTCCCTGGTCGGCCAGCCCCTGCACATGTCGTCCCCGCTGGTGCCCGCCGTGTACGTCCTGGTCGGCATGGCCAGGGTCGAATTCGGCGACCACACCCGGTTCACCGTCAAGTGGGCCGCGATCACCTCGCTGGTGGTGCTCGGCGCCGGACTCCTGTTCGGGATCATCTGAAGGCATCCGGGAATCTCTGACCATGACCGACACCACCGGGCCCGGCCGGAGCTGGCTGCTGCGCCTCGTCATCGCCTTCGCCTTCGCGCAGGGGGCCGTGTCGATGGCGCGGCCCGCCGTCTCCTACCGGGCCCTGGCACTGGGCGCCGACGCACGCGCGATCGGTGTCATCACCGGTGTGTACGCACTTCTCCCGCTCTTCGCCGCCGTGCCGCTGGGGCGCCGGACGGACCACGGCCGGTGCGCGCCCCTGCTGCCGCTCGGCGTCGCCCTGATCGCGGGCGGCTGCGCCCTCAGCGGCCGGGCGGACTCCCTGACCGCGATGGCTGCCTGGAGCGGCGTCATGGGGCTCGGTCACCTCTGCTTCGTGATCGGCGCCCAGTCCATCGTCGCCCGGCAGTCCGCCCCCGCCGAACAGGACCGCAATTTCGGCCACTTCACCATCGGTGCCTCCCTCGGACAGCTCATCGGCCCGATCGCCGCCGGGTACCTGATCTCCGAACGGGACGGTGCCATGGGGCGTACGAGCTCCCTCGCCCTGCTCGTCGCGGCAGCCGTCGCCGCTGTCTCCGTCGGTGCGCTATGGCGCATCGAGCACCGCGCCGCTCCGGGGGCCGCCCGCCGCGCGACCCACGGGAACAAGGTGCCGGTGGGCCGGATTCTTCGCGCCCGAGGCGTCCCGGCCGGGATCTTCATCAGCCTCGCCGTGCTCTCCGCGACCGACATCCTGACCGCATATCTGCCGGTCGTCGGCGAGCACCGCGGTATCGCGCCTGCCACCGTCGGCCTGCTGCTGAGCCTGCGCGCCGCCGCCACCGTCGCCTGCCGGCTGGTGATGACGCCGATGCTCCGGGTGCTGGGCCGCCCGGCCCTGCTCACCACCACCTGCCTGCTGGCCGGACTGCTCTGTGCGGGCGTCGCCCTGCCCGTCCCCGTCGCCGTCCTGGCGGTGATGCTCGCCGTGCTCGGCTTCTGCCTCGGCGTCGGCCAGCCGCTGTCGATGACCACCGTGGTGCAGGCGGCGCCCGCCGCAGCCCGCTCCACCGCACTCGCCCTGCGGCTGACCGGCAACCGGCTCGGCCAGGTGGCGGCGCCCGCGTCGGCCGGACTCGTCGCCGGAGTGGCGGGCACCGCCGCCCCGTTCGTGATGCTCGGTGCACTGTTGCTGGCGGCGGCGGGACTGGGCATACGCGGCGGAATCAGCCGGCCTTCGGCGGAGGGGCCGGCCGGGCCCTTCCCCGACCCCGCGCAGCCGTGCCTGAACCGGAACCCCACCTGACACTTCCGACTCGGAAACCTCAGTACCGTGCAACCTTTGCGCGAGTCGTTCCCTCACCCCGCGCAGTGGGTTAATTTCAGGCCACTGCCGCTCCCCACCGCTCCACCATCATCCTTCCGGGCGGAACCACATGACTCGCGCCATCACTCTGAACAATGTCAGCAAGGCGTACGGACGGTCCTCGCGTGCCGTCGACCGTCTCTCCCTCTCCATCGACCCGGGCGAGTTCGTCGTCCTGCTGGGCCCTTCGGGGTGCGGCAAATCGACCGTGCTCCGCATGATCGCCGGCCTGGAGGACGTCACCGAGGGCGAGATCCTGCTCGACGGTGAACCGGCCAACCACCTCACGCCCCGCGAACGCGGAATGGCCATGGTCTTCCAGAACTTCGCGCTCTACCCGACCATGTCCAACCGGGCCAACATCGGCTTCCCGCTGAAGCTGGAGAACCCCCGGCTCGATCACAACGAGCGCATCGAGAACACCGCAAGGATGCTCGGGATCGAGAGTGTCCTGGACCGCTTCCCCGGTCAGCTCTCCGGTGGCGAGCGCCAGCGGGTCGCGATGGGCCGGGCCATCTCGCGCCAGCCGTCCGCGTTCCTGATGGACGAGCCGCTCTCCAACCTCGACGCGAAGCTCCGCAACCATCTGCGCGCCGAGATATCCCAGCTCACCAAGGAACTCGGCGTCACCACGGTCTATGTGACCCATGATCAGGCCGAGGCGATGTCGCTCGGCCACCGGGTCGCGGTGATGCGCGGTGGACTCCTCCAGCAGGTCAGCCCGCCGCGCGAGGTGTACGCCCTGCCGGACAACGTGTTCGTCGCCGCGTTCATCGGCACCCCGCGGATCAATCTGCTGCAGGCCGTCGTCCACGCACCTTTGGAGGGGCGGATGTCGATCGACCTCGGCCGCCAGCGCCTCCCGCTGCCCGAACCGCTCAGCCCCGACCACCAGTTGCTCCGCATCCAGCAGGGCCGCCGGATCATCGTCGGCCTGCGCTCCGAAGCGGTCCGGATCGCCCCGCCCAGCCAGGCGCGCCCGGGCGAGGTCGCGCTCAGCGGCATCGTCGAACATGTCGAGTACCAGGGGCACGAGGCGCTGGTCCACCTCAACACCGGCTCGCAGCCCGCCGTGGTGCCGGATCTGGAATCGGCCCGCCAGGACCGCGGCGCCCCACGCAGGCGCCGCAGCGCCGAGGGAGGGGCCGGTGTGCTGGAACGGCTCAAGGAGCGCGCCACCGGTCACATCAGCGGCCCCGTCGTCGTGCTGGACGAACCGCCGTCCGACGACATCCTTCCGCCCGGGGTGCGCAGCCCCGACCGCCCCGCGGTCACCGCCAGCGACCTCGTGGTGCGCACCGGCCCGGACATGCGGCTGCGCACCGGAGGTCAGGTGCCGCTGCTGGTGGACCTGGCGCACCTGTACGTCTTCGACCACCAGGGCCGCCGGATCTGCCCGCTGCCGAAGGACGTGCCGGGCCTGGACATGTAGGCAGGAGGCACGAGAGCCCGGCGGGTGGGTGTCGCCGCCGGGCCCTTCGTGCTGCGACGGGCCGGCCGTACGGCGACGGTTCCGCGGCGGGGCGCGCGGGCAGGCGGAGGGGAGCGTTCCGCCACGGCCGCGCGATTTCCCCGGCCGGGCGTGACCGGCGTCTCTGGCGCCTGAAAACTAACAGCGCTAGTTTGGGGCGCGGACGACCACGTCCGTCACCGTGCCCGGGAGGAACAGCCATGAAGGCCCATGACGGTATGTACATCGGCGGCGTATGGCGGGCCGCCGCAGGAACGGACACCATCGCGGTCGTGAACCCGGCCGACGAGCAGGTCATCGCGCACGTCCCGGCCGGAACGGCGGCCGACGTCGACGACGCGGTACGCGCCGCCCGCGCCGCGTTCCCCGGCTGGGCCGCGACCCCGCCGGCCGAGCGCGCCGCCCTGATCGGGGCCCTGCGCGATGTCCTGGCCGCCCGAAAGGACGAGATCGCCGGGACGGTCACCGCGGAACTCGGATCGCCGCTGCCCCTGTCGCAGGCCGTGCACGCGGGTGTGCCGGTGCTGGTCGCCGGCTCGTACGCCGAACTCGCCGCGACGTACGCCTTCGAGGAGCAGCACGGCAACTCCACCGTGCTGCTGGAACCCGTCGGCGTGGTCGGCGCGATCACCCCGTGGAACTATCCGCTGCACCAGATCGTCGCCAAGGTCGCTCCCGCCCTCGCCGCGGGCTGCACCGTCGTCCTCAAGCCCGCCGAGGACACCCCGCTCACCGCGCAGCTCTTCGCCGAGGCCACCGAGGAGGCCGGGCTGCCCGCCGGTGTCTTCAACCTCGTCACCGGCCTCGGCCCGGTCGCCGGGCAGGCCCTCGCCGCGCACGAGGACGTGGACCTGGTCTCCTTCACCGGTTCCACCGCCGTCGGCAGGCAGATCGGTGCCACCGCGGGCGGGGCCGTCAAGCGCGTCGCACTGGAGCTCGGCGGCAAGTCCGCCAACGTCATCCTGCCCGGCGCCGATCTCGCCAAGGCGGTGAACGTCGGCATCGCCAACGTGATGTCCAACTCCGGCCAGACGTGCAGCGCCTGGACCCGGATGCTGGTGGACGCCGAACGGTACGAGGAGGCCGTCGCGCTCGCCGCGGCCGCCGTCGCCAAGTACGTGCCCGGCGAGCGGGTCGGCCCGCTCGTCAACGCCAAGCAGCAGGCCCGGGTGCGCGGTTACATCGAGAAGGGCATCGAGGAGGGCGCCCGCGTCGTCGCCGGCGGCCCCGAAGCGCCGCTCGGTACGGGGTACTACGTCAGCCCCACCGTGTTCGCCGACGTCACCCCGGAGATGACCATCGCCCAGGAGGAGATCTTCGGCCCGGTCGTCTCGATCCTGAAGTACGAGGACGAGGACGACGCGTTGCGGATCGCCAACGGCACCGTGTACGGGCTGGCCGGCGCCGTCTGGGCCGCCGACGACGCGGAGGCCGTCGCCTTCGCCCGGCGGATGGACACCGGGCAGGTCGACATCAACGGCGGCCGGTTCAACCCGCTCGCACCCTTCGGCGGCTACAAGCAGTCCGGGGTCGGCCGTGAGCTCGGTGCGCACGGTCTCGCCGAGTACCTGCAGACCAAATCGTTCCAGTTCTGACCGGTTCACCGCATCCGCTGCCCGTAATCCGACGCTCGCAATCCGCTGCCCGTATCCGCTTTCCCCCATCAGCAAGGAGCCAGTCCGTGGTCCGCGCCGCCGTACTGTCCGCCGTCGGAGCTCCGCTGGAGATCACCGACATCGCACTCCCGGAGCCCGGCCCCGGCCAGGTGCGTGTCCGCCTCGCCGCCGCCGGCGTCTGCCACTCCGACCTCTCGCTGTCCAACGGCACGATGCGGGTGCCCGTCCCCGCCGTCCTGGGCCACGAGGGCGCCGGCACCGTCGTCTCCGTGGGCGAGGACGTCAGCCATGTCGCACCCGGCGACGGAGTGGTCCTCAACTGGGCGCCGTCCTGCGGAAACTGCCACCACTGCGGGATCGGCGAGGTCTGGCTCTGTGCCAACGCACTGGCCGGGGCGGCGAACATCCACGCCCGGACCGCCGACGGCACCGAACTGCACCCCGGGCTGAACGTCGCCGCGTTCGCCCAGGAGACCGTCGTCGCCGCGAACTGCGTGCTGCCCGCCCCGGACGGCATCCCGCTCACCGACGCGGCACTGCTCGGCTGCGCCGTGCTGACCGGGTACGGCGCGGTCCACCACAGCGCGCGGGTCCGCACCGGAGAGTCCGTCGTCGTGTTCGGCGTCGGCGGTGTGGGCCTCGCGGTGCTCCAGTCCGCCCGGATCGCGGGCGCCTCGAAGATCGTCGCGGTGGACGTCTCCCCGGAGAAGGAGGAGCTGGCCCGGAAGGCGGGCGCCACCGACTACGTCATCGCCTCCGCCACCACGCCCCGCGAGATCCGCGGGCTCACCGGCGGCCAGGGCGCGGACGTCGCGGTCGAGTGCGTCGGCCGCTCCACCACCATCCGTGCCGCCTGGGATTCCACCCGCCGGGGTGGGCGCACCACGGTCGTCGGCATCGGGGGCAAGGACCAGGAGGTGACCTTCAACGCCCTGGAGATCTTCCACTGGGGCCGGTCCCTGACGGGCTGTGTGTACGGGAACAGCGATCCGGCCCGTGATCTGCCGGTGCTGGCCGAGCACATCCGGGCGGGCCGCTTCGACCTCTCCATGATGGTCACCGAACGGATCGCGCTGGACGGCATCCCGGCGGCCTTCGACAACATGATCGCCGGCAAGGGCGGGCGGGCCCTGGTGGTCTTCTAGTGCTGCGTTCCGCCAGTCCGGCCCCGGCCGGGGGGGGGGGGGGGGGCGCCGGGGGGGGGGTGGTGCCCCCGTGCGCTGTGGTGCGGCCCCGGGCCCCGGGGGGCGGGGGCCCCGGGCCCCCGCCTCGTCAGCTGTGCAGCAGCCCCGTGACCTGACCCACCACGGGCAGGTCCTTCAGCGCGCCGCCGCTGGTCACCGGGTCGGTGACCAGTGCCGTGGAGACCGGCTTGAAGTCGGCGATCTGGGTCCCCACCGCGTTGTCCAGCGGGTCCGTGCCGGTGCCGGCCAGCGGGTCGAGCCGCAGATGCGTCACGGGGGCGATTCCGCTGTCCAGCGACTGGCCGAGCGCCCCGGCCACCGCCCCGCCCGCGGCGTCGGTGGCCGCACCGAGGCCGGTGCTGTCGGAGCCCGTGGCCGGCGCGGCGGGCAGCGGCGCCGCCTGGGCCGCCGCACCCCCCGCACCGAGGGCGGCGCCCACCGCGGTGACGGTCAGACCTGCCCGCAGCAGAGCGCGGCGCCGGGACTTGGAAAGTGCGTGACGTGCCATGGATTTCCCACCTGATCGGGCCGATCGAACCATCAATCGAGTAATCGTCTGGATGCTCAGCGTAGTTGAGGTGTGATGCTGGATACCAACACAGGTACCGGGGGATCCCCTGTGCGGGTCAATGCCTCACACTCGTGTCCTGTGAGTTCCCATGCGCTTTCGACCCGCGTCGTCCTGTTGGCGGGCCCCTCCGGCTCCGGCAAGTCCTCCCTGGCCGCCCGCACCGGCCTTCCGGTGCTGCGGCTGGACGACTTCTACAAGGAGGCGGGCGACCCCACGCTGCCGCTCGTCCCCGGCAGCACGGACATCGACTGGGACTCCGCGCTGTCCTGGGACGCCGACGCCGCGGTCGCGGCGATCACGGCGCTGTGCCGTACCGGCCGCACCGACGTGCCGCTGTACGACATCGCCACCAGCTCCCGTACCGGGCACGAGGTGCTCCACATCGAGCGCACCCCGCTCTTCGTGGCCGAGGGCATCTTCGCGGCCGACATCGTGGAGCGGTGCCGGTCACTGGGGGTGCTCGCGGACGCCCTGTGCCTGCGCGGCCGTCCGTCGACGACGTTCCGCCGGCGGCTGCTGCGGGATCTGCGCGAGGGCCGCAAGTCCGTGCCGTTCCTGCTGCGGCGGGGATGGCGGCTGATGCGTTCCGAGCGGCGCATCGTGGCCCGCCAGGCCGAACTGGGCGCACACCCCTGCGGCAAGGAGGAGGCGCTGGGCCGGCTCGCCGCGGCCGCGGCGGGACACTGCCGGGCGCGAACGGTGCGCGGGGCGGTCTGAGGGACGTCCCGCCGCTCGTCGGGGCCGGTTCCTGCCGGACGGCTTCCGCCGATCTGCGGCATACCTCTGTACGGGCCGGGCGGGCCCGTATACCTTCACCCTGAGGCCAGCGATTGAAACGATTCACACCCTGCTCCGGCCGGTACTTCCCCACGTCCGGAGCAGGGTCGCTCCGCCCTGCCCGCCCGCTGCCGCCCGGCCTCGCGAACGCACCATGACAACGATTTCCCTCACGAGAGAAGGATCGTCATGCACCACGAATCGGGAGAGGGCCCGCGTCGGCGCGCCTTCCTCGCCGGCGGTCTGGTCGCGGCGGCCACGGCCGCAGGTGCGCTGCCCGGCACCGCGGCGGCCGCCGAGCCGGCCGGTACCGCCTCCGGTACGGCTGCCGCACCCGCCGGCTCCCCCGCGGCAGGCGTTCCCGCCGCCGCGGCCCCGGCCAAGACCACCGCCCCGCGGCCGTACCGCAAGGCGCCGGCGGGCCGTTGGGACGCCAACAACCTGTCGCCCGCGAGCCGCACCGTGCGCCCGGTGGCCGTCCACACCACCACCGGCACGGTCGAGGGCGCCGCGTCCCTGACGTCCCGCCACGGCTCCGGTGCCGCCCGGCTGACCGGGGCGGGTTCCTCGGTCACGCTGGACTTCGGCAAGGAGGTCGGCGGCTTCGCCGCCCTCACCGTCGCCGGAAGCAGCGCCGAGGACGGGATCGTCGGGCTCACCTACAGCGAACTCTCCACCTATGTCAGCCCGTCGGCGAGCGACGGCTCCAACGGCGGCAGCAACATCGAGCCCGCCGTGCGCTATCCGGCCGCGCCCGGGGGCCGGGTCGACACCTCGAAGGACGTACCGGTCGCGGAGGACGGTTCGGCACGCGCGGTCACTCCGGCGTCCCAGCAGCGCGGCGGCTTCCGGTATCTGACCCTCGTCAACGAGAGCGGCGGGACCCTGGCGCTGACCGGGGTGACGGTGCAGATCACGTTCGCGCCGAACGCCCGCGACCTGCGCGCGTACCCCAACTACTTCCACTGCGACGACGATCTCCTCAACCGGATCTGGTACGCCGGTGCCTACACCGTGCAGACCAACATCATCGCGAGCGACGAGGGCCGCGTCTGGGGTCCGCCGGACAGCGGCTGGGCCAACGACGCCACGGTCGGCGAGCTGGGCAGCACCGTCCTGGTCGACGGCGCCAAGCGCGACCGCACGATCTGGCCCGGGGACCTGGGCATCTCCGTGCTGACCGACCATGTCTCCCTGGGCGACCTGGTGACCGTGCGCAACGCCCTGCAGACCCTCTACAACCACCAGGACCCCGCCAGCGGCGCGCTCCCGTACGCGGGTCCGGCCGTCAACTTCATCGGCAACTCCGACGCGTACCACCTGTGGACGCTCATCGGCACGGCCTCCTACGCCCAGCTCTCCGGCGACCTCGACTGGACGCGTACGGTCTACGACGCCTACCTCAAGGCGCTCGCCCACGTGGTCGGGAAGATCGACACCGACGGTCTGCTCAATGTGACGGCCGCCGCCGACTGGGCCCGTACCGATGCCGACGGCAAGAACCTCGAAGCCAACGCGATCATGTACCGGGCGCTGATCACAGCCGGCCCGCTCGCCCGCTCGATGGACGACGCGGCCACCGCGGACGCCTGCGCGGAGCGCGCGGAGAAGCTCAGGCAGGCGGTCGACACCGAGGGCTACTGGGACGCGTCGGCGGGCCTGTACCGGGACAAGCCCACCGGTGCGGGCGCGGAGCTGTACCCGCAGGACGGCAACGCGCTGGCGCTCTGGTTCGGCCTGGTGACCGACCCCGCGCGGGCGCGGACCGTGAGCGCGGCGCTGGCGAAGCGGTGGACCGCGGTGGGGGCACTGACGCCCGAGAAGGGTGCCGACTCCGTCCACCCGTTCCCCGGCGGCATGGAGGTGCACGCCCACTTCGCGGCCGGCCGCGACAGCACCGCGCTGGAACTGATCCGGCGCGAATGGGGCTTCATGCTCAACGCCCCGCACGGGACCGCGAGCACCTTCTGGGAGGGGTACCGCACCGACGGCACCTCCGACTACGGCGGCTCCTACCTGAGCGCCGCACACGGCTGGTCGACCGGACCGACATCCGCGCTCACCTACTTCCTGCTCGGCATCGCACCGTCACAGGACGGCGGCCCGGGCTACTCGGTGGCTCCCCGTCCCGGCGGACTACGGCGTGCGGAGGGCCAGTTGACGACGCCCGAGGGAGTGATCCGGGTGTCGTGGCGGGTCCGGTCGCACCATGGCTTCGACCTGTCGCTCAGCGCGCCGGCCGCAGTGGTGGGCGAGGTCGCGGTGCCCGTTCCCGAGGGAAGCGACTACGTCGTGCGGGTCGACGGCAGGCGCGTCTGGGACGGAAGGTCCCTGGCTCACGGGGCCCGCGCCGAAGCGGGGCAGGTCGTCCTGTCCGGACTTTCCGGGCGCAGCCACCAGGTGACGGTACGCCGCAGCTGAACCGCCCCTTCCGCCAGCGCACCACGAACAGGAGTCGCGATCAGATGACCACACGTTCGAGAAGACGTCTCACCGGCCTGGCCGCGGCCGCGAGCGGCGCCCTCCTGCTGGGCGTCCTGCCCGCACCGGCAGGGGCCGCACCGGCCGCGCCGCGCCCGCCGTCCGGGCACGCCGGCCCCTGGGACAACGCCGGCTACCGGCCGCAGCCCGGCAGCTGGAAGCCGTACGTCCTCGCCCCCACCGGGCACGAGGTCGATCCGGTGTCCGTGCTCTCCGCCGATCCGCGCGGCGGCGAGATCAAGGGGGACCCGAAGGCCGCCCTCGGGAAGGGCCGGCACCCGGTCCGGCTCGTCAGCACCGGCGACCGCACCGAGTCACCGCTCCTCACCCTGGACTTCGGCAAGAACACCGGCGGGAAGATCCGTGTCCATGTCGACGGAGCGTCCGCGACGCCGCCGAAGCTGCATGTGTGCTTCAGCGAGTCGCGGCAGTACGCCGCGACCGGCCCGCAGGACAACGACGGCCAGGCGGCGCACGCCCCGGGCTGCGACACCGCGAACATCTGGAACGGCTACCCGGGCACCGCCTACACCTACGACTCCGACAGCCACACCCTCGAACTCGATCCGGCGAAACTCCCCGCCACGCTGACCGATCCGCAGCTGCGCGGCGGATTCCGCTACGCGACGCTGTTCCTCGACGGTCCCGGCTGGGTGGATGTCGGCGCGGTGTCGCTGGACTTCGACGCCGTCCCCAAGCAGGCCGACCCGTCGGCGTACAAGGGATGGTTCCTCTCCAGCGACAACGAGCTCAACAAGATCTGGTACGCCGGTGCGTACACCGTCCAGCTCAACACCTGGATGTCGGACACCGCGAAGAGCTGGCCCTACGAGCCGGGCGAGGCGGACCACGCCGACGACCAGGTGCCGCACGCCGATCCGGGCGAGGAGGTCATCTTCGACGGCGGCAAGCGCGACCGGATCGTCTGGCAGGGCGACCTCGCCGTCCAGGCGCCGGTGACGTACCTGAGCACCGACGACGTCCCTGCGGTCGAGAACTCGCTGTCCTCCCTGGCCGCACAGCAGCTGGACGACGGCTACGTGCCGGCCGCGAGCCTGGTCGGGCAGCACAACCAGGACGAGCTGCGCACCTACGGCGAGTACGTCACCTGGTTCGTCCACAACCTCTACAACCACTGGCTGTACACCGGCGACCGCGCGTACCTGAACCAGTGGTGGCCGCAGCTGACCCGCGCCATGGGGTGGCTGGAGAAGGTGCGCGACGCCGACCCGAAGGGCCTGATCGCGTTCCAGGACTCGGGCTCCTGCGGGCACTACGGCTACAGCGACTGCGGCCACGAGACGTACGTCAACGCCCTCTACAGCCGCAATCTCGACGAGATGGCGGAGCTCGCCGGGGCGAGGGGCGCCGCCGCGGACGCGGCCACGTACGCCTCTCGGGCCACGGAGGTGAAGAAGGCCGTCAACGAGCAGCTCTGGGACGAGAGCGCGGGCGCCTACCGGCTGTCCCGCGAGATTCCGGACGCCTATCCGCAGGACGCCAACGCCACGGCCGTGCTGGCCGGCATCGCGGACCCGGTGCGCGCCGGGCGGGCGATGGACTACCTGAAGCGCAACAGCTGGGGCCCGTACGGCGCCCTGACCGTGGCGCCGGGCACGCCCAACGCGTCGATCAAGCCTTCCTACGAGCCGCTGCCCAGCGGCTTCGAGGCGGACGCCCGGCTGACGGCGGCCGGTCCGAGCGGCGGTGGGCAGAAGAGCGCGCTGGAGCTGCTGCGTACGTTCTGGGGCTACCAGCTCGACCAGGACCCGGGCGGCACGTTCTGGGAGAAGGCGGACGTGAACGGGGATCCGGGCATCAAGCAGTTCACCAGCCTCGCCCACGGCTGGGCGTCCGGCCCGACGGTCACGCTGACCAACCAGGTGCTCGGCGTGCAGCCGACCGGTTCCGGCTTCTCGACGTACGCGATCGTGCCGCACCCGGGCGACCTCGCCTGGGCGCAGGGCACCGTTCCGACGCCGCACGGCGACATCACCGCCTCCTGGCGTTCCCGGGCCGACGGTTTCGTCCTGAACGCCACCGCTCCCCGGGGCACCTCGGGACGGCTCGCCGTGCCGACCGGCGGGAAGAAGGTACGCGTGACGCTCGACGGGGTCACCGTCTGGAACGGCTCCAAGGCGGTCGGCGGCTCCGGGGCCACGACCGACGGGTCTCAGGTGTACGTGGACGGTGTCACGTCCGGCCACCACGTGCTGCGTACGCACCGCCACTGACAGCGGTCCGGCCCTGCCGGACACGCG
>NZ_JBHVWF010000025.1:0-72579 GCF_042882365.1 Streptomyces sp. NPDC058221
TAAGAGACAGGTGGTGTGGAGGCGGCCCCGGCAGAAGTCGGCGAGGTCCTCGGCATTGCGGATGCGTCCTGCCTCGACGGCCGGTTCCGCGCCGCCGGAGTGCGCGTGGCCGCCGGCCGGGAACCGGCCGTCGGCCAGGACGAGCAGAGCTGCACGACTCATCGGTGGCCTGTTCTCAGAAGAGGAAGTAGCGCTGGGCCATGGGGAGTTCGGTGGCGGGCGCCGGTTCGACCGGTTCGCCGTCGATCGTCACGGCGAAGCTGTCGGGGTTGACGTCGACGCGCGGCAGCGCGTCGTTCTCCCGCATGTCGGCCTTGCCTACTCCCCTGGTGCTGGTGATGGAGACAAAGCGCTTCCCCAGCGCCAGCCGCTCCGGCAGCCCGTCCTCGATCGCGGCGGCTGCCACGAAGTTGAACGAGTTGGCGCCCGGGGCCCGGCCGACCGCTCCGAACATGGGCCGGGGCAGGACTGGCTGCGGGGTGGGGATGGAGGCGTTGGCGTCGCCCATCTGCGCGTACGCGATCTGGCCGCCCTTGATGACGGTCTGCGGTTTCACCCCGAAGAACGCCGGTTCCCACAGCACCAGGTCGGCGAGCTTGCCGGTCTCGACGGAACCGATCTCGCGGTCGAGTCCCTGGGCCACCGCGGGGTTGATGGTGTATTTGGCGACATAGCGACGAACCCGCCGGTTGTCGGCACTCCCGTCGCCGGGCAGCGCGCCGCGCCGCTTCTTCATCACGTGCGCGGTCTGCCAGGTGCGCAGGACGACCTCGCCGATGCGGCCCATGGCCTGGGAGTCGGACGAGATGATCGAGATGGCGCCGAGGTCGTGGAGGATGTCCTCGGCCGCGATGGTGGAGGGCCGGATCCGTGATTCGGCGAACGCCAGGTCCTCCGGTACCGCCGGGTTGAGGTGATGACAGACCATCAGCATGTCGAGATGTTCCTCGATGGTGTTGACGGTGTGCGGACGGGTGGGGTTGGTGGAGCTGGGAAGGACGTACGGCTCGGACACGACGCCGATGATGTCCGGGGCGTGCCCGCCGCCCGCACCCTCGGTGTGGTAGGCGTGGATGGAGCGCCCGGCGATGGCGGCCAGGGTGTCGGCGACGAAGCCGGCCTCGTTGAGCGTGTCGGTGTGGATGGCGAGCTGGGCCCCGGTCTCCTCGCAGACGGACAGGCAGGCGTCGATGACGGCGGGGGTCGCCCCCCAGTCCTCATGGATCTTGAACCCGAGTGCTCCTGCCCGCAGTTGGGAGCGCATGGCATCGCGCGACATCGTGTTGCCCTTGCCGAGCAGGCCGATGTTGACGGGGTAGGCGTCCAGCGCCGCGAACATCCGGGCGAGGTGCCAGGGGCCCGGGGTGATGGTGGTGGCCTTGGTGCCCTCGGCCGGTCCGGTGCCGCCGCCGACAAGCGTGGTGATGCCGGAGGAGAGTGCCTGGTCGATCAGGGTCGGCGAGATGAAGTGCACATGTGCGTCGATGGCGCCCGCGGTGATGAACTTGCCGTTGCCCGCGATGATCTCGGTCTCCGGCCCGATGACCAGCTCCGGGTGGACGCCGTCCATGGTGTCCGGGTTGCCGGCCTTGCCGATGCCGGTGATCCGGCCGTCGCGGATGCCGATGTCCGCCTTGACGATGCCCCAGTGGTCGATGATGACGGCGCCGGTGATCACCGTGTCGGGGGCGCCTTCGGCGCGGGTGGTGCGCGCCTGGCCCATCGATTCACGGATCACCTTGCCGCCGCCGAACACCGCCTCGTCGCCGGCGAGTCCGGGTCCGCCGCTGCGGTCCTCCTCGATCTCCACCAGCAGATCGGTGTCGGCGAGACGGATCCGGTCACCGGCGGTGGGGCCGAACAGGTCCGCGTACACGGCGCGATGGAGTTCAGCCATCGAGAGCACCTCCGGTCTCGCCACGCAGGCCCGGGACGATCCGCCGTCCGGCCAGGGGCACGAGTTCGATGTCGACGGGTATGCCGGGCTCGAAGCGGACGGCGGTTCCGGCGGCGATGTTCAGCCGCAGACCGCGGGCCGCGGTCCGATCGAACTCCAGCCCGGGATTGGCCTCGGCGAAGTGGTAGTGCGAGCCGACCTGGACCGGCCGGTCGGCCGCGTTGAGGACGGTGAGGAGGGTGACGGTCCGGCCCTCATTGAGCGGCACCGGCCCGTCCGCGTACAGGATCTCGCCCGGGATCATCGGCGGCGGCCCTTCAGACGATCGGGTCGTGGACGGTGACGAGCTTGGTGCCGTCCGGGAAGGTCGCCTCGACCTGTACGTCATGGACCATCTCGGCTATGCCGTCCATGACGTCTTCGCGGCTGAGCACCTTGCGCCCGGACGCCATCAGCTCGGCGACCGTACGGCCGTCGCGGGCCCCCTCCAGCAGATGCGAGGTGATGAGGGCAATGGCCTCGGGGTGGTTGAGCCGCAGTCCGCGGGCGCGGCGCTTCTCCGCCACATCAGCGGCTACGTGTATGAGCAGACGTTCCTGCTCGTGCGGGGTCAGTTGCACGTGTCCACCTCACAGTCGTCCGCCCAGTTCCGGCCCTGGGCGCAGCGCGACACTAGCCGCATTCAACAGACTGTTGAATATCGAACGGGTGCCGCACGGCGAGGTATTGCACGTTAGAGCCGAAGTCTTTCCGGCGCGTTAACTGGCCTTTTGCAAATCCATGGACATGACGCCGCGCAGCCCGTCCTCAAGAGTCCCGGGTCCCGGATCACCGAACACGGCCGGCCGGACGATGCGTCCCTGGCCGGTGGCGACCCGCGCGTCGGGCCCTCGGCGGATGCAGTCCCCCGCCACTTCAGCGGCAGGAACGGCCTGATCGCGGCCATCGCGTGCGAGGCGGTCCGTGGCGTCCGGGCCGGCGTTCGGGCGGGCCGCCCCGGCCCGGTGGCACCGCGCGATCCGCCGGTCGGAGTCGTCGGTTCCGGCCCGGCGGATCAGTCCGGCAACGACTCGAAGAGCGGGACGGCGCCTTCGAAATCCATCGCCTCGACTCCCGGGACGGCGACCGCGGCCCCCGGCACGGACGTGACGGCGGGGCCGACTGCCGATCCGCGCGGCAGCGCCCTCGGTGCGGGCAGCCCGCCCTGGCCATCGCGGGATCGAGAGCTGCCCTGCCCCGGCCGCCACGAACGGGGAGGGCCCCTCTTTCGCGTCAGGACCCCGGGCGCTGCTCCCCCCGGTACTCCGCCGCGATCCCGAAGCGGCGCCGTTCGCCGGGAGCGGAAGAGGAGGAGCCGATCGAGGAGACCGAACTGATCACCTGCTCCTGTTCCGCCACCTCCTCGTTCTCAAGTCTCTCCAGGTCAGCGGCTGAAACCAGGGCCACGAGCGGCTTGCCGTGCCGCGTCACGACCACTCGTTCACCGCCATAGACGACGCGGTTGATCAGCTCGGCGAGCTCAGCTCGGGCTTGCGTCACCGGAATCTCGTAGGCCATGCTCACCATCATAACCTTCTGTACGTCCTGTACATTTTTCACGGAAGCGCGCGGGCACCCTCATGTACCCCTGCACGCCCGGAGGAGAGGCCCTCGCCATGCACCGCCCCGCCGCCCGTCATGTACTCCCCGAGTTCACCGAGCGCACGTCCCAGGGCACCCGCACGCTCGATCCGTACTCCAAGCTGCTGGCCGAACGGGTCGTCTTCCTCGGCACCCCGGTCGACGACATCGCGGCCAATGACCTGGTCGCACAGTTCATGTACCTGGAGCACGACGCGCCCGACCGGCCCATCCAGCTCTACATCAACTCCCCCGGCGGCTCGTTCGGAGCCATGACGGCGGTGTACGACACCATGGCGTTCCTCACCTGCGAGGTGGAGACCTTCTGTCTCGGCCAGGCGGTCGCCGGCGCCGCCGTACTGCTGGCCGCAGGAGCCCCCGGAAGGCGGCACGCACTGCCCGGCGCGCGAATCGTGCTCCAGCAGCCCGAACTCCCCGAGCCCGTGCAGGGGCAGCCTTCCGATCTGGAGATCGAGGCCCGGGAACTGTCCCGGATGCGCGAGACGCTGACCAGCATCCTGGCTCGTCACACCGGCCGCTCCACCGAACAGATCACCGCCGACACCGAGCGCGATCTCTTCCTCGACGCGAAGGGCGCCAAGACCTACGGACTGGTCGACCACATCGTGCAGAACCGGGGGCCCGCCGTGCCGCCCACCGCGCGGTGAACCCCCGATGCAACCACCGGAGTTCCCACCGCTGCCCGCCCTGACCCGCGCGGAGGGCGAGTTCATCGACCGCTACCTGCAAGTCGTCGACCAGCTGGGCCGGATCAACCCCGCCCGTGCGGACGGCACCTACGGGGCCCTGCGCGCCGCACAGGCTCTCGCCTCGCACGCGGCGTCCCTGCGGGATGCGCTCGCGCTGATGCACGAGCGCGGCGAAACACGGATCCACTCCGCCACGTTGACGCGGGCGCTGCGGGTACTGGACGGTGAGCGGCGCGCCGGCCGGGTCACCGTGCCACCTGCCCCGATGAGTTGATCAACTCCCTTGCGCCGACACGCCCGACGCGCGAACCGAAATCTCTCGCTCGTTCGGCGTAGGTGTTACCTCGCACGAGCGACAGCTCAACTTGCGCTTTCGAGGTGGACGGTGAGTGAGATCTCCCGTTCCACCGCTGGTACGGCACCGGTCGGAGAGTGCCGCCCATGCATCAAAACATCCCTTATCCACCCGAACGGGTCATACGTGACGAGCCTCACATATCGTCGTTTCACCTCGGAAATCCGGCGTTCGGTGAGTCAAGATCCCTGGGACGACAAGCCCCCGCCACCGCGGCGGGGCGGTCCGGGCGGACGCCGAGTCCTGCCGCTGTCCGGATGCCTGGTCGACAGGAGTGGATCGGCAGGAGTGGAGGACCCGAGCGCAACGGGCCGACCGGATCTCCGGTCGTCCCTCGGGGTGAAGCCGCCGTGTGCGGCCGGGCAACTTCGCCAGCCCGAACCCGACAGGTCATCCTTCACAGGCGGCTGACGAAGGGTTGCGCATGACTGCGCAGGTTCATGTCCCGTCTCTGCTCGCCCGGGCCACGACGGCCTCGGTCATGACTCTCGCCGCCGTCGGCGGCACGCTGTTCGTCCCCGGCGCCATGACCGAAGCCCAGGCCGCGACTCATTCGATGAAGGCGCTCAACATCGCCGCGTCGAAGAAGGGATCGCCGTACCGGTGGGGCGCCAGCGGGCCCAGCCGTTTCGACTGTTCGGGTCTGACGCTCTATTCGTTCAAGAAGGCGGGCAAGAAGCTCCCGCGTACGGCCCAGCAGCAGTACAACAAGACCCGCCACATCTCGGCCTCCAAGCGGCAACGCGGCGATCTGGTCTTCTTCCACTCCGGCAGCGGCGTCTACCACGTGGGTATCTACGCGGGCAGTGGAAAAATCTGGCACTCGCCGAAGACCGGCGCCGTGGTCCGGCTGGAGAAGATCTGGACGAAGAGCGTCTACTACGGACGGGTCAGCTGACGCCGCCACCCCGTCATCGACCCAGCACCCGAGGCACCGTGGACCAGGCGTCGCGGGCCCGGCCCGACCGGCGGGACGCGGCAGAGATCAGTGCAGCAGGGTGCCGGTCACCAGTACCAGCCCCAGTGCGGTGAGTGCCGCGCCGCTGCCGCCCTCGATGGCCCGGGCGGTGCGCGGCCGGCGCAGCCATCGGCCCAGGCGGTCCACGAGGAGCGCCACGGCCGGGAACCAGATCAGCGCCAGCAGCACGACGATCGCGGCGAGCAGCAGCGTCCTGGGCAGCGGTGCGGCCCCGGCGGGGACGAACTGCGGGAGCAGGCTGAGGAAGAGCACCGGCGCCTTGGGGTTCAGTGCGTTGGTGAGGAAGCCCTGGCGCAGGGCCCGACGCGTCCCGTGCGTGGCGTCCGCGCCGTCGTCCTGTCCGGCCGCGGCTTCGGCGGCCTCCGCCCGCCCGGGGCGGCGCCGGGCCGCGCGCAGAGCGCTGATGCCCAGATAGAGCACGTACGCGCCACCGAGGAGCTGAACCGTACGGAACAGCACCGGGACCGCCACCAGCACGGCGGCCAGACCGGCGACGGCGAGCGCGGTGTGCACGAGCAGTCCCCCTGCGACGCCGAGCGCGGTCGCCACCCCCGCCGACCGCGAGGCGAGGGCGTTGCGTACGACGACGGCGAAATCCGCTCCGGGCAGCGCGACCATGGCGGCGGCGACCCCGAGAAAGGCAGTGAGCTGGGCGTCCATGGCTCCACCCTGGACCCGTTCGGCCTTTAGCATGTACTTGCAATCTTGTGGGTCTGCCAAAAGGAATGCTTAATGTATGACCCGACGCGGCTCGCCGCATTGGTGGCGGTGGCCGAGGCCGGTTCGATCACCCGGGCCGCCGCCCGCCTCGGCTACACCGCGCCCGCGCTCTCCCAGCAGCTGGCCAAACTGGAGCGGGAGGCCGGTGCCGCACTGCTGGTCCGGCACCATCGGGGCGCCCGGCTCACCGCGGCGGGCGAACTGCTCGCCGGCCGGGCCCGGCGGGTCCTCGACGAGATGGACCAGGCCAGGCACGAGCTGGCGCGCCTCGCCGGGCTCTCCGGCGGACGGCTGCGGGTCGGCACCTTCACCACTGCGGGCATCCATCTGCTGCCTCCGGTACTGAGCGCCTTCCGCCGCGCCCACCCGGATGTGGAGCTGGTCGTCACGGAGTACGAGCCCCCTGCCGGGGTGGCGGCAGTGGCGGCGGGCGAGGTCGATCTCGCGCTGACGCACGCATACGAGCCGGCCGCCGCGACACCGCTGCCCTCGGGTGTCAGTGCCGAGCCCCTGCTGGTCGAGGAGCTGGTGCTGATCACCGCCGTCGGGCAGGTCCTGGCCGACGGCAGCGGACGGCTTCCGGTGACGGACCTCGCGGGCCGCCCGCTGATCAGCAGCGCACCCACGCATCCGCCGCGGCGCGGGGTGGAGAGCGCGCTCGCCGAGGCCGGCGCGCTGCCCGCGGTGGTCTGCGAGTCGCCCGGCTATGCGCTGGTGTGCGCGCTGGTCAGCGCGGGCATCGGGATCGCGGTGGTTCCCGAGATGGTCGCCGCGATGTCGTCGACTCCGCTTGCCGTACGGAGGCTGGAGCCTGCCGCGTTCCGCAGGACGATCTCGGTGGTGCACCGCGGTGACCGGTCGAGCGCTGCCGCGGCCACGCTGCGGGCCCTGCTGCGCAGCGGCTTCGGGCGGGCAGCCACGGCGTAGCGGCCCGGCGCGGACGGGCCGGCGTTCAGCCCTGGACCGGAACATTCCAGGGGAGGGCGATCCAGACCGTCTTGCCGCCATCGGGAGTGGGTGTGACGGTCAGCCGGCCGCCGTACTCCTTGGCCAGTGAGCGGATGATCACCATGCCGCGCCCGTTGTCCTGCCGGACTGCGGCGGGCAGCCGCTGGGGCCATCTCGGGTGACTGTCCGTCACCCCTAGATGCAGCTGTTCCTCGCGCTCCAGCCGGAGGTCCACGGTGAAAGTGGGTGACTGGCCGAAGGTGTGCTGGACAGCGTTGGTGGCGAGCTCCGAGATGATGAGGCGCACCGTGTCGGCGGCATCGGACCCGTCGGGAAGTCCCCAGTCGGCCAGTACCCGGGCCACGAACCTCCGGGCCGCGGAGACCGAGACCGGCTCGCTCAGCAGAGTGACGCTCGCCTCTTGATGGTCCGCCATGGCCGGCCGCCCCTTTCCCACCCGGTACCGACCGGCGATCGGTCCGTGCTGTGCTTCGCGCCAGATTGCCACTGATGCTGCCCTCTGTGACGACGATCCACCAAGATATGCATATATCTGTCGCTCGATGCGGTGAACTCTTGGCTCGATGCCGTGCGGGGGCGGCACACTGTCCGCTCAGCAGGGAGTGGGAGGGAGGCACTACATGCAGCACGGCCCTGCGGTGCGACGCCGCAAGCTCGGGGAGGAGCTGCGGAGTCTGCGCCACACGACGGGACTCACCAGCCGGGAGGCCGCGCATCTGCTCGGCTGGCACCAGTCGAAGGTGAGCCGGATCGAGACCGGGGTCAGCGGTGTGCGGCCGGGAGACGTCACCCGACTGCTGGACGCGTACGGCGTCGACGACCCGCAGTTGCGGGATGTCCTGGCGGCCCTCGCCGGTTCGGCGGGCGGTGGCGGCGCGGGCTGGTGGCACGCCTACCGGGGTCTCATCCCGCCCCAGTACCGCGACTTCATCAGCCTGGAGTCGCAGGCACGTACCGCGCGCACGCTGGAGACCTCGGTGGTGCCCGGCCTGCTGCAGACCGCCGACTACGCACGTGCGGTGACCCGGGCCTCGCTCGACGGCCTCCCGGCCGGTCAGCTGGACTCGCTGGTGGAGGTACGGCTCGCCCGGCAGGGGGTGTTGCGGAGAGATCCCCCGCTGCGGCTGAGCGCGGTACTGGACGAGGCGGTGCTGAGGCGGGCGGTCGGCGGCCACCGGGTGATGAGGGAGCAGTTGCGCCATCTGATCCGGCTGGCCCAACTCCCGCATGTCGACCTTCAGTTGCTGCCGTTCTCGGTCGGCGGCTATGTCGGCCTCACCGGACCTTTCGTTATCTTCTCATTTCCGAACACTTCTGATCTGGATGTGGTCGTTCTCGACCATTTGACGAGTAGCCTCTACCTGGAGCGGAAAGAAGACCTCGAGGCGTACAGCTCGGCCTTCCGCACTCTGCAGGCACACGCGCTGTCGCCGGAGCACTCGTTGGACCTGATCGCCGCGATCGACCGCGGCGGTCGGTAACTACGGACTGCCCGAGGGGGGCGTCATGTCGGATTGCCTCGCACAGCACGCGTTACGGTGGCGGCGCAGCAGCCGCAGCACGGGAATGAACAACTGCGTGGAGGCCGCGTCCTACGGCACGGGACGGCTGGCCGTGCGCGACTCCAAGGATGTGTCCAGGCCGCCGCTGAGATTCTCGGCAACGGCCTGGACGTCCTTTGTCTCCGGTCTGGACCTCGGTCCGGTCCGCTGACGTCTTTGGGCCGGCCGGCCGCAGGTCGGCCCGGACCGGCGGTGGGCCGCACGGCACCGGATGACGGCCCTGCCGTCTCAGGCGTCCGGAGCGGTCCGCCGTACGATCGCCACCGCGGTCGCGATCTGCGCATCCGTCAGGTCGGCGCGTGCCGTCAGCCGCAGCCGGGAGATGCCGTCCGGCACCGAAGGCGGCCGGAAGCAGCCGACCGCCATACCGGCCGTACGGCAGCCGGCGGCCCAGCGAACGGCAGCGTCGGCCGACGGCGCGCGCACCGAGACCACAGCCGCGTCGGGGCGTACGGCGGCCAGGCCGGCCCCGGTCAGCTGTTCGTACAGGGCGGTGGCGACCGCACGGGCCCTGGCCGCGCGTTCCGGTTCGCGGCGCAGCAGGCGGAGGCTGCCGAGTGCGGCGCCGGCGGCGGCCGGGGCGAGCCCGGTGTCGAAGATGAACGTACGGGCGGTGTTGACCAGGTGGTCGATGACACGGGCGGGGCCCAGGACCGCCCCGCCCTGGCTGCCCAGGGACTTGGAGAGCGTGAGCGTGCCGACGAGACCGTCGCCGCCTGCGAGGCCGGCGGCTGCGAGCGCCCCTTGCCCGCCCTTCCCGAGCACCCCCAGACCGTGCGCGTCGTCGACGAGCAGCGCGGCGCCTTCCGTGCGGCAGACCTCGGCGAGCTCGGCCAGCGGCGCGGCGTCGCCGTCGACGGAGAAGACCGAGTCGGTGACGGCCAGCGCCCTTCCGTCGTGCGCCTGCAGGGTCTTGCGCACGGCCTCGGGGTCGGAGTGCGGCACGACGGCGGTCTCGGCCCGGGAGAGCCTGCAGCCGTCGACGATCGAGGCGTGGTTGCCCGCATCCGACACGATCAGGGAGCCCCGGCCGGTGAGTGCGGTGAGTGCGGCGAGGTTGGCCGCGTAGCCGGAGGACAGCACGAGCGCTGCCTCGAAGCCGCAGAAATCCGCCAGCTCCTGCTCGACCTCCGCGTGCAAAGCGGTGGAACCGGTGACCAGCCGGGACCCGGTGGCCCCGGCACCCCAGCGGTGCGCCGCGTCCGCCGCTGCCGCGGTCACCTCCGGGTGCCTGGTCAGGCCGAGGTAGTCGTTGCTCGCGAGATCCAGCAGTTCCGTCTCGGCGGACCGGGGCCGGAGCGTCCGGACGAGTCCGGCGTCCGCGCGGCGGCGCGCCTCGTCGTCGATCCAGTCGAACGGGGCGAAGGGCATGGGCAGTCCCTTTTGTAGGCAACTCACAGACCTTAACCGTGAGCGCCGCCGGACACGGTGTGGCCATGCACACACCCTGACGCCTCCGTGTTGTCCGGTTCATCCTTGGCTCGGAGGCGTGCCGTGCGTCAGGATCGAAGCCATGGATCTCCTGAACACGCTGGTGGACAAGGGACTGCGGCGCGAGCTGCCGACCCGCGAAGAAGCGCTCGCCGTACTGGCGACCCCGGACGACGATCTGCTCGACGTGGTGGCCGCGGCCGGAAAGGTGCGCCGCCAGTGGTTCGGCCGGCGCGTGAAGCTGAACTATCTGGTCAATCTGAAGTCCGGCCTCTGCCCCGAGGACTGCTCGTACTGCTCGCAGCGGCTCGGCTCCAAGGCCGAGATCCTCAAGTACACCTGGCTCAAGCCCGACGAGGCCTCGAAGGCGGCCGCCGCGGGGGTGGCGGGCGGCGCCAAGCGCGTCTGTCTGGTCGCCAGTGGCCGCGGTCCGACCGACCGCGACGTCGACCGGGTGTCGCAGACCATCGAGGCGATCAAGGAACAGAACCAGGGCGTCGAGGTCTGTGCCTGCCTCGGTCTGCTCTCCGACGGGCAGGCCGGCCGGCTGCGTTCGGCGGGCGCCGACGCGTACAACCACAACCTCAACACGTCCGAGGCGACGTACGGGGAGATCACGACCACCCACACCTATGCGGACCGGGTGGAGACGGTGCACCAGGCGCAGGCGGCCGGTCTCTCCGCCTGTTCGGGGCTGATCGCCGGCATGGGTGAGAGCGACTCCGATCTGGTCGATGTGGTCTTCGCGCTGCGCGAGCTGGACCCCGACTCGGTGCCCGTCAACTTCCTGATCCCCTTCGAGGGCACCCCGCTCGCCAAGGAGTGGAACCTGACTCCGCAGCGCTGCCTGCGGATCCTGGCGATGGTGCGGTTCGTCTGCCCCGACGTGGAGGTACGGCTCGCGGGCGGACGCGAGGTGCATCTGCGCTCGATGCAGCCGCTCGCCCTGCACCTGGTCAACTCGATCTTCCTGGGCGACTATCTGACGAGTGAGGGCCAGGCCGGGCAGACGGATCTCGACATGATCGCGGACGCCGGTTTCGAGGTCGAGGGGGCGGGGACGACCACGCTCCCCCGGCACCGCGCGGAGGCGGAGGCCGACGGCGGGTGCGGTTCGCATACGGGTGGCTGTGGCTCGCACGCCGGTGGTTGCGCGCCCTGCGGCGACGGGCAGGAGGCGGAGGCCGTGCCCGCGGTGGCGGCCGAAGCCGCCGCCCGGACGGATCTGGTGGCGGTCCGGCGTCGCGGCGCGGGTACGGATCTCGCACCCAATGCCTGAGCCCCTCTCCCCCGCCGGCCTGCGCGCTCTGGACCGGGCCCACGTCTGGCACCCGTACGGCCCGATGCCCGGCCGGCAGGAGCCGCTGGTCGTGGAGTCCGCGTCCGGAGTGCGACTCCGGCTCGCTGAACCGGCATACGGTCAGGACGAGTTGGTCGACGGCATGTCGTCCTGGTGGTCGGCCGTGCACGGCTACAACCATCCGGTGCTCAACGATGCGGCCCGCGGACAGCTGGACCGGATGAGCCATGTGATGTTCGGCGGACTCACCCATGAGCCTGCCGTGCGGCTGGCTGCCCGGCTGGTCGAGATCACCCCGGAGCCGCTGCAGCACGTCTTCCTGGCCGACTCCGGATCGGTCTCGGTCGAAGTGGCCGTGAAGATGTGCCTGCAGTACTGGCGCTCGGCGGGCCGGCCCGCCAAGCAGCGGCTGCTGACGTGGCGCGGCGGCTACCACGGCGACACCTGGCAGCCCATGTCGGTGTGCGACCCCGAGGGCGGCATGCACGAGCTGTGGTCGGGCGCATTGCCGCAGCAGGTCTTCGCGGACGAACCCCCGGCCGGCTTCGACGCGGAGCCGGACGCCGCGTACGCGACGCATCTGCGGGAACTGATCGCACACCACGCCGATGAGCTGGCCGCGGTGATCGTGGAGCCTGTCGTCCAGGGGGCCGGCGGGATGCGGTTCCACTCGCCCGGCTATCTCCGCGTGCTGCGCGAGGCGTGCGACGAGCACGGCGTGCTGCTGGTGTTCGACGAGATCGCCACGGGATTCGGCCGTACGGGGAAGCTGTTCGCCGCGGAACACGCCGGGGTCTCCCCCGATGTGATGTGCGTGGGCAAGGCCCTGACCGGCGGCTATCTGACGATGGCCGCGACGCTGTGCACGACCGCGGTGGCCGAGGGCATCTCACGCGGCGAAGTACCGGTGCTCGCCCACGGCCCGACCTTCATGGGCAATCCGCTCGCCTCCGCGGTCGCCTGCGCCTCCATCGACCTGTTGCTGGGCCAGGACTGGGAGCGGGAGGTCAAGCGGATCGGAGCCGGTCTGAGCGACGGACTGGCCGCGGCGTCCGGACTGCCCGGAGTCCGGGACGTGCGAGTGCTCGGCGCGATCGGCGTCGTACAGCTCGATCACGAGGTGGACATGGCGGCGGCGACGGGGGCGGCGGTGCGCGAGGGCGTGTGGCTGCGGCCATTCCGCGATCTCGTCTACACCATGCCGCCGTACGTGACGGGCGACGACGACGTGGCACGGATCTGCCGCGCGGTGTGCGCTGCGGCGCGGGAGGGCTGAGATGAACGTTCTGGTAGTGACGGGTACGGGCACGGAGATCGGCAAGACGATCGTGACCGCGGCCGTGGCGGCGGCCTGCGAAGGCCGTCGGGTGGCCGTGCTCAAGCCGGCCCAGACGGGGCTGGCGCCCGGTGAGCCGGGTGACGCCGCCGAGGTGGCGCGACTGGCCGGGAGTCATGTGACGGCGGTCGAACTGGCCCGCTTCCCCGAGCCCTTGGCACCTGCCACGGCCGCCAGGCGGGCGGGTCTTGCACCCGTGCGTCCGTACGAAATCGCCGAGGCGGCCGAGAAGCTGGCGGCCGAGCACGATCTCGTGCTGGTCGAGGGTGCGGGCGGGCTGCTCGTACGGTTCGACGACGACGGGGCCACCCTGGCGGATGCGGCCCGGCTGCTGTCCGCACCGGTCCTGGTGGTGACGCCCGCCGGTCTCGGCACGCTCAACTCCACGGCACTGACCTCGGAAGCGCTGCGTGGCCGCGGACTCGACTGCCTCGGCGTGGTGGTCGGCAGCATGCCCGCCGAACCGGATCTGGCGGAGCGCTGCAATCTGACAGATCTCCCGGTGGCGGCAGCGGCACCGCTGCTGGGCGTCGTCCCGGCCGGTGTGGGGGCCCTGAGCCCCGCCGCGTTCCAGGCCCGGGCCGGGAGCTGGCTGGCCCCGCAGCTGGGCGGGACCCGTCCGCCCGGCTGACCTGCCGCGCGCAGAGGGACGGCCACATCGGAACCGGGAGGGTGGGACGGGCGGAGCAGAACGGGCAGAATCGGGGTAGCCGGAACTGACCGGAAGGCCGGTTCGGGTCGGACGCCCGGTTCGGGTCGGAGGGGCCTGTTCGGGTCGGAGAGGCCGGGCGCGGGTGCGCTGCCCCGGTATCCGCTCGTCGTCCGTCGATGAGGTCTGCCGAGCGAGGAGGTCCATCATGCAGTTGCGCAGCGCGAAGAGCCCCGAGAACGCGGTGCACCATCCCGTCTTCGCCCGCTACTACGCCCGGATGAGCGTGGCAGCGGACACCACTGCGGGCGTCGCCGCCGTGCGGGCGGAACTCCTGTCCGGGCTCTCGGGGCGTGTCATCGAGATCGGCGCGGGCAACGGTCTCAATTTCGCCCACTACCCGTCGGCGGTCTCCGAAGTGACCGCGATCGAACCGGAACGCACACTGCGGCAGCTGGCGGTGCGGTCCGCGCTCGACGCCGGGATTCCGGTGGACGTCATGCCGGGTACGGCGGAGGCGCTGCCGGTGAAGGACCAGGCGTTCGACGCGGCCGTCGTCTCACTGGTGCTGTGCACCGTACGGGATGTGCGGCAGTCACTCGCGGAGATCCGGCGGGTGCTGCGACCCGGCGGTGAGCTGCGCTTCTTCGAGCACGTACGGGCCGAAGGCAGGGCCATGGCCGCTACCCAGCGCGTCCTGGACCGGACCTTCTGGCCGCTGCTCGCCGGTGGCTGTCACACGTCGCGCGACGCGCTTACGGCGATCGAGGCTGCGGGGTTCGTGGTGGAGACGCATCGGCGGGTCCGCATTCCCGAGTCCGGTGTCCGGCTCCCCACGTCCGACTGCGTGCTGGGCGTGGGGCGGCGACCGCCACCGGAATCCGGGCGGCCGCCCGGAGCTCACTGACCGCGCTGACCGCCATCCGGATGCCGCACCGGGTACGCGGCGTCCCTTCACCGGGCGTTCGGCACGCGGACTGCGTTCACAGGCTCCACTGGCGTAGTTCGTCGGCGATGGCTCGGACGTCCGCCTTGCCCTCCTTGACCAACAGCGCCAGATCGCGCACCTGCTCCGGCGAGGTGATGACCTTCAGCCCCGACGCGACGAGATAGCCGTAAGCCACCGCGGAGGCGAACATCGCGTTGGAACGCTCCAGCGCGGGCACGTGCAGCAGCAGCTGCAGCAGAGCCGCAGCCCGTGAATGCGGGTCGCTGTAGACCGGACTGCCGAAGATCTCCGCCTCATGGCGGGCGACGGCGGCCACGAGTGCGCCCCAGTCGGTGACCTGAGGGTCGCCGGGCGTCTTGTGCTCCGCGACCATGAGCAGCCAGGAAAGATGGATCCGGAGATTCAACGGCTGCCTTTGCGCTCCGTGCCGAACTCCTCGGCGAACACCGATTCGTACTGCTTCATGAAGTCGGCGGCAGCTTCGACGAAGGTGTGTCCGACTTCGCCCGCATCCTGCTTGACCAGCTCCTCTATGTAGCGGTTCACGCTCATCCCCCTCTGGAGCGCGCGCTGCCGCGCGGCCTCGGCGGTTGCCTCGTCCACTCGTACGTTCAGCTGAGTCTTGGGCACACCATCACGCTAGCGCGGGACCGCTAGCGTCGGCAAGGGGAACGGACCGCGGCCGACCGCGGCTCGAACGCGGATCCCCCGCCGCCGGACCGTGCCCGCGGGACGCCGCACTCCCGGCCACCCGGGACATCGCCGCAGGCCGCCGACCGTAGGCACGCGCGGCCTCGCACGCCTACGGTCGGAATATGACCCACGGATGACCGACGGATACCGCACCCGATCACCCTCTCGTTCGAACAGGTAGTCATAATTCCTGGTCAGGAAGGCGACATCAGCACAGTCGGCCAGTCGGCCGAGTCCTGGCCCCGAATGCGTCCAACCGTCCAGATTCCGCGACGACTCATGGAGTGCAGATTGAGTACGACGTTCCGTTCCCGCATCACCGCCAGGTTCGGTCGCAGTTATCTGGCCAGGATTCAGAAGCACGGGATCGGCTCCTCCACGATGAGGCTGCTGCCGGAGGATCTGCTGATGATGCTGCGCAGGGACGGTCTGGATCCGGTGCGGCAACTGGACCGGACCAGGGCGGACGCGCCGGTGTCCAAGGTCTCGCTGCCGTTCGGCATGGATGCCTGGGTGGTCACCGGTTACGAGGAGTCGAAGGCGGTGCTCGGCTCCGCCGACGGATTCAGCACGGACTTCGCACACCTGGCCGGGAACGCCGGGATCGCCCCCGAGCAGAGCCCCGGCGGGCTGGGGTTCAGCGATCCGCCCGTGCACACGCGGCTGCGGCGCATCCTCACCCCCGAGTTCACGATGCGCCGGCTCCGCCGGCTGGCTCCCCGGATCGACGCCATCGTCGAGGAACGCCTCGACGCGATGGAGGCGGTGCGAGGTCCGGTCGACCTGGTGCACGAGTTCGCGCTCCCCATCCCCTCCCTCACGATCTGCGAACTCCTCGGCGTGCCGTACGAGGACCGGAACGACTTCCAGCAGCTGGCCATGGACCGCTTCGATCTCTTCGGCGGAACGACGGCACCCTTCGGCGCCATGTCGGCATCACTGGACTACTTCAGGGAGGTCGTCAGGGCACAGCGGGCAAAGCCGGGCGACGGCCTCCTCGGCATGATCGTGCGTGAGCACGGCGACAGTGTCGACGACGAGGAACTCGCGGGCCTCGCAGACGGGGTGCTCACCGGCGGCTTCGAGACGACGGCCAGCACCATCGCGCTCGGCTCGCTCGTGCTGCTGCAGAACGATGACGTCCTCGCGCGGCTGCGTACCGACGACACCATGACCGTGCCGTTCGTCGAAGAGGTGCTCCGTTACCTCTCCGCCGTCCAGATCGCCTTCCCCCGGTTCGCGCGTCAGGACATCGAGATAGCCGGGGTGGTCATTCCGCGCGGGGACATGGTGCTCTGTTCCCTGAGCGGCGCCAACCGCGACCGGTCCTACGTCATGGACGACGGCCGATTCGACCCGCACCGGACGACCCCGACCGGGCATCTCGCCTTCGGCCACGGCATCCACCGCTGCATCGGAGCGGAACTGGCGCGCATGGAGCTGCGCTCGGCCTACCCGGCCCTGGCCCGCCGGTTTCCCGGCATGCGGCTCGCGGTACCGCCGCAGGATCTGGCCTTCCGCAAGCTGTCGATCGTCTACGGCATCGAGTCGCTGCTGGTGCACCTGCGCTGAGCCAGATGGCGCACCCGCGCGGCGCATCACCCTCCGCCCATCAGGACTCGCCACCGCGCACCGGGTCAGAAACTCGTTCGCTGCTCGGAAGATCGTTCTGCTTGGCTTGTCCGATGAGCGATCTTCACATCCGACATGCCGCCCCCACCGACATCGACGCCGTGCTGCGGTTCTGGCGCACGGCCGCAGAAGGCACGAGCATCAGCGACGACCACGACGGGGTGGGACGGCTCGTCTCGCGCGACCCCGAAGCCCTGATCCTCGCGGAGCGTGACGGTGCACTGGTCGGCACGGTCATCGCCGGCTTCGACGGCTGGCGATGCTCCGCGTACCGGCTCGCCGTCGCCCCGGACCTCCGCCGGCAAGGCATCGCCACGGCTCTGCTGGAGGCAGCGGAACAACGGTTCGCCGCACTCGGCGGACGGCGCGTCGATGCCATGGTCCTGGAGGCCAACGAGCGCGCGCACCACACCTGGGAGGCGGCCGGTTACCACCGCGAGGACCACTGGCGACGCTGGGTGAAGCCACTGCAGGGGTGAGAGCGCCGCAGGGGGAAGGCTTCACAGCGGGCGAGCTCGGCAGAGTGACCGGGGAACCCGGCCTGCGGCCCTTGCCCGGTGCCGCCGCGAGGTCCCGGCCCGGGACGACGAGCAACTTTGCCGATCCTTTAACATTGGTGTTTCCTTGCCGATCCCTACGAAAGGTGTGAGCGTCCATCCATGGGCGAGCCTCCCGGTAGCCGATATCGCCGACGCCGCGCGATCCCCCTGTCCCTGCCCGATCATGGGACGGAGGTGAACCGATGACCGAAGTGCTTCTGCTGCTCGTGGCGGTACTGCTCTCCCTTGCCTGCGGCGCCTTCGTCGCGGCGGAGTTCTCCCTGACCACGGTCGAACGCGGCCAGCTCGAACGGGCTGTGGAGGAGGGTGAGCGCGGCGCATCGAGCGCCATGAAGGCCGTACGCAGTCTCACCTTCCAGCTCTCCGGAGCCCAGCTGGGCATCACCGTCACCAATCTGGTGGTCGGCATGCTCTCCGAACCTTCCATCGCCAAACTGATCCGGGGCCCGATCGAGGCGGTCGGGCTGTCGCCCGGCGTCGCGTCGTCCGTGGCCCTCGTCATCGGTACGGCTCTGTCCACCGTGTTCCTGATGGTCGTCGGTGAGCTCGTCCCGAAGAACTGGGCGATCTCCTCGCCGCTCGCGGTGGCGAAGACCGTGGCCACCCCGCAACGGGCCTTCACTGCCGTCTTCCGGCCCTTCATCAGCCATCTCAACAACACGGCCAACCGGATCGTGCGCCGTTTCGGGCTCGAACCCGCAGAGGAGCTCGCGTCGGCCCGCAGCCCCCAGGAGCTGGTGGCACTGGCACGGCACTCGGCCAAGGCCGGCGCCCTGGAAGCGGACACCGCCGAGCTCTTCGTCCGCACGCTCAATCTGTCGGAACTCACCGCGGAGAACGTGATGACCCCGCGGGTCCAGGTCACCGCACTGGAGG
Organism: Streptomyces sp. NPDC058221; assembly: GCF_042882365.1. Lineage (NCBI taxonomy): Bacteria > Bacillati > Actinomycetota > Actinomycetes > Kitasatosporales > Streptomycetaceae > Streptomyces > Streptomyces sp. NPDC058221. Next base: position 18,239 of record NZ_JBHVWF010000025.1, read on the forward strand.
TGCGGGCCACGGCGGAGGATGTCGCCAATGCCACGCGGGCGACCGGACTGTCCCGGTTCCCCGTCTACCGGGGCAGCCTCGACACCGTCGTCGGCGTCGCCCACATCAAGGACGTGCTGGCGATCCCCGCCGAACAGCGACCGCGTAAGCGGGTGGCGGACATGCTGCGCGAGCCACTGCTCGTACCGGAGACCCTGACCGTCGACCGCTTGCTGGACCGGCTCTCCGGCAAGCTCGCCATGGCCGTCGTCATCGACGAGTACGGCGGCACGGCGGGTGTCGTGACGCTTGAGGACATCGTCGAGGAGGTCGTCGGCGAGGTGCGGGACGAGCACGACCCGCACGAGACACCGGATCTCGCACCGGCCGGTGAGGACGCCGACGGACGCACGCTGTGGTCGGCCGACGGCGCGGCCCGGACCGACCAGCTGAAGAGGATCGGACTGAGAGTGCCGGACGGACCGTACGAGACGCTTGCCGGGCTGATCGCATCGGAGGTGGGCCGGATCCCCGTCGTGGGCGACTCGTTCGAGTTCGCCGGCTGGCGGCTCGACGTGGTGGACGCCTCCGGGCGCCGCGCCGCGCGGGCACTGCTGCACGCCCCGCTGCCCGGCTCCGACGAGCCGTCGGAGGACGTGCGATGACCGCCGTACAGCTCTTCATCGGTCTGCTGACACTGGTGGTGAACGCCTTCTTCGTCGGTGCAGAGTTCGCTCTCATCTCCGTACGGCGCAGCCAGATCGAACCGCAGGCGGAGGACGGGAACCGGCGTGCCCGAAGCGTCATCTGGGGGCTGGAACACGTCTCGGCACTGCTCGCCGCGGCTCAGCTGGGCATCACGCTCTGCACCCTGATCCTCGGTATCGTCGCGGAACCGGCCATCGCCCACCTTCTGGAGCCGGTCTTCGACACCGTGGGCATGCCGCACGGGCTGATCCACCCCATCTCGTTCGTGATCGCCCTGTCCGTGGCCACCTATCTGCACATGCTGCTGGGCGAGATGGTGCCGAAGAACATCGCACTCGCCGAGCCGGTGCGGACCGCCCTCTTGCTGGGTCCGCCGCTGGTGACGCTGGCCCGGGCGCTGCGTCCGGTGATCTTCACGATCAACGCCTTCGCCAACGCGCTGCTGAAGTTGCTGCGAGTGGAGACCAAGGACGAGGTCTCGGCGACCTTCTCGGACGACGAGCTGGCCCGTCTGGTGAAGGACGCCGGTGACGCCGGGCTTGTCGACGACCGGGCGGCGGAGCGACTGCATCACGCGCTGGAGCTGGGCCGCCGGCCCGTGCGCGATGTTGTGCTGCCGGTGGACCGGGTGATGTACACGAGGGTCGGTACGACCCCCGAGGAGCTGGAGCGGCTCTCGTCGGAGACCGGGTTCTCCCGCTTCCCCGTGATGGACAGCGAACAGCGGATTCTGGGCTACCTGCATGTGAAGGACGCCCTCGACGCCACTCCCCGCGATGTGCCGTTCCCGGTGACGGCGATGCGGCCGATCGCCCGGGTGCGGGCGTCCACGCCGCTCGACGACGTGCTGACCGCGCTCCGGCGCAGCCGTACGCACCTGGCGGCAGTCCTCGACGAGGACGACCGGCTGGCCGGAATGGTGACGATGGAAGACGTGCTCCGGGAACTCGTGGGACGACCACAGGCTCGTTGATCCCGGATTACCGGGAGGCAGGCGGGCGGGTCCGGGCTCCGGTCCGGGCCCCCCGCCCCCGGGCCCTCCCTGCTCCCGCCCTGGCCGTCCGGGCAAGGAGCCTGCTCCGCGATACGATTCGCATCGCCATGGAAATGAATGCCACCTACACCAGTCTCGTCGCGATCGGCGACTCGTTCACCGAGGGCATGTCGGACCGGCTGCCGGACGGTTCGTACCGGGGCTGGGCCGACGTCCTCGCCGCGCGGCTCGCAGCCCGGACGCCCGGCTTCCGCTACGCCAATCTCGCCGTTCGGGGGAAGCTCATCGGCCAGATCGTCGACGAGCAGGTGGACATCGCCGCAGCCCTGCGCCCCGATGTCGTGACGCTGGTCGGCGGACTCAACGACACCCTGCGGCCCAAGTGCGACATGGGCATGGTCCGGGGCCGGCTGGAAGAAGCCGTGGAGCGCCTCGCGCCGTCGTGCAAGAAGCTGGTACTGATGCGCAGCCCCGGGCGCAACGGACCCGTGATGGAACGGTTCCGCCCGCGGATGGAGGAGCTGTTCTCCCTGGTCGACGACCTGGCCTCCCGGCACGGTGCGGAGGTCGTCGATCTGTACGGGGCACGGGTGCTCGGTGACCAGCGGATGTGGGACGTCGACCGGCTCCACCTGACCGCCGAGGGACACCGCAGGGTGGCCGAGGCGGTCTGGCAGACCCTGGGCCTGCCGCCGGAGAACGACTGGCAGGCACTCCTGCCCGATGCCGTCCCGCCGCGCTGGGCGACCCGGCGCGTCGATGATGTGCGCTTCGCCCGTCAGCACCTGTTCCCGTGGATAGGGCGGCGTCTGACCGGCCGCTCATCCGGGGACGGACGCTGGGGCGCACAGTTCAACGCCGAGCTGGGCCGGGCCTTCTGGGTCACGTCGGACGATCCCACCCCGGGCCCGATCGCCACGTGGCGACGGGTGGACGTGGACGACTAGATCACTCGGTAACCGGACTGATCGGTACGCGAGTTGTTCCCCGGCGGGGCTGGTGCGGCTGATGCGGGTCGGGAACCATGAGCTTGCGCGGTACGGCGATTGTCCGCGCGCAGGCCGGGCGACGCGAAGAGGACCGATGGCTGACGAGCAGGGCATACAGACACCGGTGAACGGCATCGACATGGGCACGCCGCATTCGGCGCGGGTGTGGAACTACTGGCTGGGCGGCGAGGACCACTACGAGGTGGACCGCCGGCTCGGGGCGACGCTGGAAGAGCTGTACCCGCAGATCACCGAGATAGCTCGCGCCTCCCGGGCATTCCAGGCGCGAGCAGTACGATACCTGGCCGGCGAGGTGGGGGTCCGGCAGTTCCTGGACCTCGGCACCGGCCTGCCCACGGCCAACGCGACGCACGAGGTCGCGCAGGATGTCGACCCGACAGCACGCATCGTGTACGTCGACAACGACCCGATCGTCCTGGCTCACGCCCGCGCCCTGCTCTCCAGCCATCCCGGGGGAGCGACGGACTATGTGCACGCGAACCTCAGGGACACGGGGACGGTGCTGCGCGAGGCCGCCCGGACACTGGACCTCGGCCGTCCGGTGGCGGTGATGCTGCTGTCGACCCTGGGGCACGTGGCGGATGCGAACGAGGCTGCCGCACTGCTCCGCGGCTACCTGGATGCCCTGCCTGCGGGCAGCCACCTGATGCTGTGCGACACCATCGAAACACCGGAGACCCGGGCAGGATCCGACGAGTACGCCAGTGGGGGTGCCATGCCGTACATTTCGCGTCCCAAGGAGGTCATGGGGACCTTCGCGGACGGGCTCGACCTGGTGAAGCCGGGCTTCGGGTCGATCAGCCTGTGGCGCCCCGACGGACCGGTGACCGGCGATCCGGTCGACCAGTGGGGCTTCGTCGCCGCCAAGCGGTGACACCCCTCGCCTGCCCGACCGGACTCAGTGCCGGTTGGGCTCCGGCATGAGGGCCGGGCGGACATCGAATGCCGCCGGGCACCGGGCCCACGGGAGCCGTCATTGCTCCCGGCCGGACCGACGAGTGCCGGTGGCCGCGGCCTGTAGCAACCCACAAACCGGACCGCGGCGCCGACCTGCACAAACCGCCAGTAGAATCTGGACACGTGACTGCTGTGTCTGCGAAGCCTCGCATCCCCAATGTCCTGGCCGGCCGCTACGCCTCCACGGAGCTGGCCGTCCTCTGGTCCCCCGAGCAGAAGGTGAAGCTGGAACGTCAGCTGTGGCTGGCGGTGCTGCGCGCCCAGAAGGATCTCGGGATCGAGGTGCCCGACGCCGCTCTCTCCGATTACGAGCGCGTCCTCGACCAGGTCGACCTGGCCTCGATCGCCGAGCGCGAGAAGGTCACCCGGCATGACGTCAAGGCCCGCATCGAGGAGTTCAACGCCCTCGCCGGCCATGAGCAGGTCCACAAGGGCATGACGTCCCGCGACCTCACCGAGAACGTCGAGCAGCTCCAGATCCGGCTGTCCCTGGAATTGATGCGGGACCGGACGGTGGCTGTGCTGGCCCGCCTCGGCAGGCTCGCGGGAGAATACCGCGAGCTGGTCATCACCGGCCGCTCCCACAACGTCGCCGCACAGGCGACGACACTCGGCAAGCGCTTCGCGACGGCGGCGGACGAACTGCTGGTCGCTTATGGCCGTCTTGAGGACCTGCTCGGCCGCTATCCGCTGCGCGGTATCAAAGGCCCCGTCGGCACGGCCCAGGACATGCTCGACCTGCTGGGCGGCGACGCGGGAAAGCTGGCGGATCTGGAGCAGCGCATCGCCGGCCACCTCGGCTTCGCACAGGCCTTCACCTCGGTCGGCCAGGTCTATCCGCGCTCGCTCGACTACGACGTGGTGACCGCGCTGGTACAGCTCGCCGCCGCGCCCTCCTCGGTCGCGAAGACCATTCGGCTGATGGCCGGCCACGAGCTGGTGACCGAGGGCTTCAAACCCGGCCAGGTCGGCTCGTCCGCGATGCCGCACAAGATGAACACCCGTTCCTGCGAGCGCGTCAACGGCCTGATGGTGATTCTGCGGGGTTACGCCTCGATGACCGGCGAGCTGGCCGGCGACCAGTGGAACGAGGGCGATGTGTCCTGCTCCGTGGTCCGCCGGGTGGCCTTGCCCGACGCGTTCTTCGCATTCGACGGTCTGGTGGAGACCTTCCTGACGGTGCTCGACGAATTCGGCGCCTTCCCGGCCGTCGTGGCGCGCGAACTGGACCGCTATCTGCCGTTCCTCGCCACGACCAAGGTGTTGATGGGTGCGGTGCGCGCCGGTGTCGGGCGTGAGGTCGCCCACGAGGCCATCAAGGAGAACGCGGTCGCCTCCGCGCTGGCCATGCGTGAGCAGGGCACGGAACGCAACGAGCTGCTGGACAAGCTGGCTGCCGACAAGCGCATTCCGCTGGACCGTGCCGAGCTGGACGAGCTGATGGCCGACAAGCTCTCGTTCACCGGCGCGGCCGGCGACCAGGTCACCGCTCTCGTCGCCCGGATCGAGGAGATCACCAAGCAACACCCGGAAGCCGCCGGGTACACACCGGGCTCCATCCTCTGACGACCGGCTCCACACCCCGATGACACCCGATGAGCTCCAGGCCGCGCGCGACCGCACCGTTCCCGATGTGGTCGCGGGCGGCCTGCGCGTGCTGTTCTGCGGAATCAATCCGAGCCTGATGACGGGTGCCACGGGCCACCATTTCGCATTCCCCGGCAACCGCTTCTGGCCGGTACTCCACCTGTCTGGTTTCACATCACGGCAGTTGAGGCCCTCCGAACAGTCCGAGTTGCTCCTGTACGGGCTCGGCATCACCAATGTCGTCGCCAGAGCCACGGCACGGGCCGATGAACTCTCCGCCGAGGAGTTCCGCGCAGGCGGAGAGATCCTCACCGCAAAGGTGGAACAGCTGCGGCCGCAGTGGCTGGCGGTAGTCGGCATCACGGCCTATCGGACCGCGTTCGGGGAACGGCAGGCCCACATCGGACCGCAGGAACGGGCGATCGGCGGCACACGCATCTGGGCCCTGCCCAACCCCAGCGGCCTCAACGCCCACTGGACCGCGCAGACGATGGCCGAGGAGTACGGACGCCTCCGATCGGCCGTCGCCTCGCACACCCTCACCGACCGCGCCGGGACCTGACCGCCGAGGCGGAATGCCGGCCCGAATCGGCTGCTGCCCTCGTCCGCCCCTCCCCGAATACAGGTCGGATACGTCTTACGCGCTCCCCACGCCATACACGGGCTGTCTCCCCACGGGTTACGGCGGGTCTATCTCCGTTACCACGACCGTCAGCTCACACCCCGGCCCACCATCCTCCAGGCAGAGCCCCAGTGCGATCCACAGTTCCTCTATGTGCCAGAGCCGAAAATATTCGCAGCCCGCAGCGGTCTCGGCCCATGGGTCGGGTATCACCTCGCCGGACATCATGCGCTCCTGCGCGCTCCACAGGCTGATCATCCGCGGATCCCCCCATCGCGCACCGAGCAACGCGATCAGCGCGTCATGCTCCGCCAGACACTGCACCCGGTGCTCCAGGCGCGCCGCCTCGTCATCGTCCCAGCCGTCGTCATCCGCGTGCAGGAAAGCCATGTGATAGCCGGGCCCGCTGACTCCCGTGCCCGACCGGATGCGCTCCACGGGGAACTCCCGGGTGCGCATCCCGTCGATGAGGCGGAGGTGATGTGCGGTGGTCATGCCGTCAGTAAACCGCCCTGCACTGACAACCGAAGCCCCGCCCCATGCTTTGAGAGCATTTCAGCCACCTCGTCCTGCCGTCCCAGCCCCGGCTCGGGTGCGCCCCGAGTCGTATGTCTCCGAACCGTGCGCGCTCCCGGCCGAATCCGTGGGTCGAAGCGGTGGGTCGAAGCGGTGGGTCGAAACAACCCCGTGGTTCGAATCAACCCGGTGGGTCGAACCGGTGGGTCGAACCGGTGGCCAAGTCGCCCCGACGTACTAGGCGTCGCGGCGTCGCAGCGCCCACCACCCTGCCAGCAGTGCTGCCGCGGCCCAGGCTGCGGTGACCGCCAGTCCGGCCCAGGGCCCGAGGCTGCCTTCCGGGTGCTGGTGCAGCACCAACTGTCCGGCCCGGTCCGGCAAATAGGCGGCTGCTCCGCCCGCGATGTCCCCGACCACGAACGAGACGATCAGGATGAAGGGGATGAGCAGACTGAGCACGGCTATCGCGCTGCGCAACAGAACCGTCAGTCCCGCCGCGAAGAGCGCCATCAGCGCCAGATACATCCCGCCTCCGAACGCCGCCCTCAAGGCGCCCGGTTCCCCCAGTCCGATCGCGTACTCCCCCATGAACAACTGCCCCACCAGAAAAGCGGTGAAGGTGGTGGCGAGGCCGACGACCAGAGCCGCTCCCCCGACCAGTGACATCTTGACCGTGTAGAAGAGGGTGCGGCGTGGAACGGCTGCGAGTGACACGCGCAGCGCACCGTTGAGGTACTCGGACGAAATCGCCGTGGCTCCGAAGCTGATGGCCGCGATCTGGCCGAAATTCAGTGCGTAGAAGGCGCCGAAGACAAGTTCGGCGTCCGCATTGTCCGCCTCGGCCTGGCCGACGGTGGCGAACGCAAGCACTGTGACGGCCAGGGTGACGAGGAAGACCGCCATCAGGGATCCCGCGATGGAGCGCACCGACCTGATCTTGATCCACTCGGAACGCAGGACTGCGGTTGCCGACACGGTCAGGCCTCCTGACGGGTGGTGGGCGAAGCAGCGACGGACGCGAATTCCGCGGCATCGGCCGTGAGCTCCAGATAGGCCTGTTCCAAGGTGGCCTGTTCGTCGGTGAGCTCAAGCACTGCGATCCCCTCGACGGCTGCTATCGCTCCGATCTCCTCCGCCTTCACACCCTCGACGGTCCAGCGGCCGTCATCTCCCTCTGCGGCCCGGTATCCCTTGCGTGTCAGAACCTCACCGAACCGACTGGATTCCATCGTGCGCATCCGCACCCGGGGCCGGCTGCGGGAGTCGAGGAACTCCTGCATCGGCAGATCCACGAGAAGGCGCCCCCGTCCGAGCACGATCAGATGGTCGGCGAATGACGACGTCTCGTTCATGAGATGGCTGGAGACGAGCACGGTGCGGCCCTCTCGGGCGAGCCTCTTCATCAGTTCCCGGATCCAGACAATGCCCTCCGGATCCAGCCCGTTCGACGGCTCGTCGAGCATCACCACCTCCGGGTCACCGAGCAGTGCTGCCGCTATTCCGAGCCGCTGGCGCATGCCGAGGGAGAACGTCTTGATCCGGCGCCCGCCGACCTGGCCGAGCCCCGCCTCCTCCAGCACCTCCTCGACCCTGCCGGCACTGATGCCATTGCTCGTGGCGAGCGCCAGCAGGTGATTGCGGGCCGTCCGCGAACCGTGAGCGGCCTGCGGGTCGAGAAGCACCCCGACGCGGCGCAGCGGATCGTCGAGAGCCGTGTACGTCTGGCCGCCGATGGTGGCGGTGCCCCCGGTGGGCCGGTCCAGCCCGAGGACCAGCCGCATGGTGGTGGACTTGCCCGCCCCGTTGGGCCCGAGGAATCCGGTGACCCTGCCCGGCCTCACGCTGAAGGTGAGCCGGTCCACGGCGCGGGTCGCGCCGTAATCCTTGGTGAGCTCGTGGACATCGATACTGGTCATGTCCTCAGCCTGGCGGCCTCGCCGGCGGCAGTCCTCCCCCGCCGGAGTGGATCATCTCCCCCGCTCGGGGGAGCCGTCCCGCCTTGGCGCGCTGGCACGATGGGCAGCATGCTCCGCTTCCTCCTGCCGCTGGCCGAACAGGTCACCTACACCCGCTGGCTGCATCTGCTCCTGCCGTCCGCGGTCGTGAGCGTGTGGCTGTACATCTCGATGGACACGCCGTGGGTGCCGGTCGCACTCGCGGCGCTGGCCGGCCTGATACCCGGTATGCGGCTCGCCGAAGGGATCCAGGCACAGCTGCTGCTCACGCCTGCGGAGCGTGGCGACCCCGACGCGAGTATCTCGGCGGTCGTGTCCACCTCGTGGTCCGAGCGCTGGCGGACGTCGCTCTGGCTGGAGGTGCGCCTGCTGTGCGCGGGGCTGGTCGGCTTTGCCACGGTGTGGCTCGGGGCGACGACGGTCGACCTCGTCCGCTCCGCGCTCGGTACGAACCCGAGCGACGAATGGCTTGTCAGCGGGATGGGGACTCACTGGTGGGCCGCGGTCCTCGCCCCTGTTCCCCTGCTGGTGCTGCTCGCCGTGGTGGTGGCATGTGGGGAGCTGATCACAGCGGCCGCTCGTTGGCTGCTGGGCCCGAGTCCGGTCCAGCGGCTTACGGCGCTGGAGGAGCGCACCGAGCAGCTCCTTGAGCGCAACCGGATCGCGCGCGAACTGCACGACTCCATCGGACATGCCCTCACGGTGGCTGTCGTGCAGGCGGGGGCTGCGCGGGCGGCCGGCGATCCCGGGTTCACCGAGCGGGCCCTGGTGGCGATCGAGGAGACCGGCCGTGACGCGCTCGAAGACTTGGAGCGGGTGCTCAGGGTGCTGCGCGAGTCGGACGCACCTTCCGGAAAGCAGCCGTCCCTGAGTGAGGTGGACCGATTGCTGGACTCCGCACGGGGTGCCGGGGCCAAGGTCGATGCCGAAGTGTCCGGTCCGTTGGAGCAGGTGCCGGGGTCGGTGTCCCGGGAGGGGTACCGCATCCTTCAGGAGTCCCTGACCAACGCGCTGAGACACTCAGGGCCCGTCCCCGTCCGGGTGCGTATCACCGTCGCTGACGGACGGCTGGAGTTGGAGGTGACCAACCCCTTCGAGGGTTCGACCGGTACGCCCGGGGGCGGAAGCGGGCTGCGGGGCATCCGGGAGAGGGCGGCCCTGCTGGGTGGCAACGCCAAGACCGGCCTGTACGGAAGGGAATGGATGGTGCACGCGAGCCTTCCGCTGAACCGCATACGCTGACGGGATGCCGGTTACCGTTCTTCTGGTCGACGACGAACCCCTGGTCCGTGCGGGTCTGCGTGCGGTTCTGGAGGCCCAGCCCGATATCGAGGTCGTCGGTGAGGCGGGTGACGGAGCGGCGGTGATCCCGCTGGTGCGTCAGCTGCGCCCCGATGTCGTGGCGATGGACGTCCGCATGCCGCTCATGGATGGCATCGAGGCGACCCGGTTGGTGCTGCGTACGGTGCCCGATCCGCCGAAGATTCTGGTGGTGACGACGTTCGAGAACGACGAGTACGTCTACGAGGCGCTGCGCGCGGGGGCGGACGGCTTTCTCCTCAAGCGGGCGCGACCGGCCGAGATCGTGCATGCGGTGCGGCTGGTGGCGGAGGGTGAGTCACTGCTCTTCCCCGCGGCGGTTCGCCATCTTGCCGCCGAATACGGGACAAGCAGGGCGCGGGAGGCCATGGAGAGAGCCTCGCTCACCGAGCGCGAGGCCGCGGTGCTGCGGCTGATGGCCCGGGGCCTGTCCAACGCCGAGATCGCCGCGAAGCTCGTGGTGGGTGTCGAGACGGTGAAGACCCACGTCAGCGCTGTTCTCGCGAAGTTGGGCGCCCGGGACCGGACGCAGGCGGTCATCGCCGCCTATGAGTCCGGATTCGTCGCCCCGAGTTGATTCTGCCCGTTCCGGACCGCCTTGCGTCCCGCGGTCGCCCTGCTCCTGAGCAACGAGTACGATCCGCCTGACATGCGCACGAGCTGGGAGGACACACCGTGGGCCGGCTGACCGGTGGGGACCCGTCGTTGCTGCGCCGGATCAATTCCGCGGTGGTGCTGCACGCCCTCAGGGGCGCCGGTTCCCCGACCCTCACGGACCTGACCCGCATCACCGGTCTGTCCCGGCCGACGGTCGAGGGCGTTGTGGAGGGCCTCTTCGAGGCGGGCCTGGTCGTCGAGTCCGCGCCCGACGGCGCCGAGGCACGTCGGCAGGGCCGTCCGGCACGCCGGTTCCGGTTCCGTGCCGAGGCCGGGCATCTGCTGGGCATCGAGATCGGCCCGCACCGGGTCTCGGCGCTGCTGTCGGGTCTGGACGGCAGGATCATGAGTGCCGGCTCCCGTGCGGTTTCGGAGACCGCCTGCGCCGACGACCGCCTCGACAAGGTGCGGACCGTGGTCGCCGACGTCCTGCGGCGGACCGGCGTCGCCCGCAGCAGCCTGCGTGCGGTCGGGGTCGGCAGCCCGGGCATCGTGGAGGCCGACGGCACCGTCCGGCTGGGCACCGCACTGCCGGACTGGACGGGCCTGGCGCTCGGCGAGCGGCTGCGGCGCTCGTTCCGCTGTCCCGTTCTCGTGGAGAACGATGCGAACGCGGCAGCTGTCGCGGAGCACTGGAAGGGTGCGGCCACGGAGTCCGACGACATCGTGTTCGTGCTGGCGGGGCTGAGCCCGGGAGCTGGTTCCCTGATCGGCGGACGCCTGCACCGCGGTTTCGGCGGTGCGGCGGGCGAGATCGGTGCGCTGCACCTCCTGGGCCGTGACGTGACACCGGAGAAGCTGCTGTCCACAACGGACACCCCCTTGGACCCGCTGGACGAGCACGCGGTAGCCGCGGTCTTCGCGAAGGCGCGGCACGGCGACGAGCAGGCGCAGGCTGCGGTCGAGCGGTTCATTCAGCGGCTGGTCCACGATGTGGCGGCGCTTGTGCTGGCGCTCGATCCCGAGCTGGTGGTCATCGGGGGCTGGGCGGCCGGGCTGGACGGGGTACTGGACCCGCTCCGCGGGGAGTTGGCCCGCTACTGTCTTCGGCCGCCGAGGGTGGCGTTGTCGCTGCTCGGTGAAGCCGCTGTGGCCACGGGGGCGCTGCGGCTGGCGCTCGACCACGTCGAGGAGCAGCTCTTCGCCGTGGAGGGAACGGCGACGGCCCGCCGCTGAGTGCGACGGGCCGTGCGGGGGGGCCTGCTGGGCGGCCGGGACGTGCCTGGTCAGGAAGCGCGGCGCTCCGGGTCGTGGTGGCTGATCTCCACGTCGCCCGAGTCGCCGAAGGTGAGCCGGCAGGTGTCGGCCCGGTAGGTGGCGATGGAGACGGCCGCGGTGCCACCGGCGGCGAGGTACCGGGTGGTGACGACGAGGACAGGAGCGCCGGGAAGCCGGTCGAGTTCCTTGGCGTCGTCCGCGCGGGCGGAACCGAGCTCCACCGAGCGGTCCTGGCCGTCGAGTCCGAGCCGGTGCAGTTCGCGCACGACGCTGCGGGCCCGGGAGGCGCCGGACGGGGTCTCTATGCCGGAGAGTTCCGGCACCGAGGACGACGGCACGTACAACAGCTCCGCCGCCACGGCCTGCCCCTGGGTGACCCGGATCCGGCGCACGATGTGGACGGGCTCGTCGTTCGCCACGTCGAGCGCACCGGCCACAGCGGCAGGTGCCGCCGCGGTCTGGCAGTCGACGGGCTGCCATGCCTCGCCCGCGCCGCCCCCGGTCCAGTCGTGCTGGGCGGTGGAAACGGCCACACCCACGCGAGGCGGCGCGACGGTCGTGCCGACGCCCCGGCGGCGCTGCAGTCTGCCTTCGAGTTCGAGCTGCTCCAGGGCTTGCCGGAGCGTGGCCCGGGCGACGCCGAACCGGGCGGCGAGCTCACGCTCGTTGGGAAGGATCTCCCCCACCGCAAAGTCCGAGTCGAGTGCCTCACTGAGCACGGTCTTGAGGTGCCAGTACTTCGGCTCCTGCACCGATTCCAGCTGCGTGGTCCCCACCCTTGTCCTCCGCAATCGCCCAGCGGCTTTTCCGCGACGTTATTTATTAAAGGTTCCTGTCTTAACGTTGCGACCATAGGACGGCACACCCCCTTGGTCAAGACCAATGCTTAGCCGGTAACGCTGCGAAACGGCACTCTGCCGCAGAGTGTTCACAGGACGTTCGTGGAGCGGCGTACCGCGCGCAGCGCAAAGCCCCACGTCCGGGGAGGTCCGTGGGGCTTGAGGGGCGAGACGGGCGCTGAGCGGGCCCCTTCCGGCCTCGATCAGCCGGAAGGGGATTTACCGGTTGGAGCGGCCGACGGGCCCGGACGGCTATGCACCGCTGAATCCGGTGAGTTTGTCAGGGTTGCGAACGATATATACGCACTGAATGACTCCGCCCCGCACATCCACCTGAATGACACAGTCGGGTTTTCCACCGAAAAGGACCAGCAGCGCCGGCCCGCCGTTCGCCTCCACGCTCCGGATCTCGAGGTCCGGAGCCGGTTGGCCCGCAACGGCCTGGAGGAAGCGGCTGACCTTGTCCGCGCCCTCCAGGACCCGCAGGGGAGCCTTCGCCTTCCCGCCGCTGTCTCCGACGAGGCGCACGTCCGGCGCGAGGAGTGCGAGAAGTTCCTCGATGTCACCGCCCGCAGCGGCCGCGAGGAAGCGTTCGGTGAGGTCACGGCGGTGGACGGGGTCGACGTCGTAGCGCGGCTTGCGGTCCTCCACATGCCGCCGGGCACGCCCGGCGAGCTGGCGGACAGCGGCTTCGGTCCGGTCGAGCGTCGTGGCGATCTCTCCATAAGGAAAGCCGAAGGCCTCACGCAGGACGAAGACGGCCCGTTCCAGCGGTGACAGCGATTCGAGGACGACCAGCACCGCGACCGAGACGGATTCGGCGAGGACGGCCTGCTCCGCCGTGTCGGGCACGGCTGGGCCGAATTCGGTGACGACGGGCTCCGGCAGCCACGGCCCGACGTATGCCTCGCGTCGTGTCCGGAGCCGGCGCAGCCGGTCGATGGCGAGGCGAGTGACGATCCGGACGAGGAAGGCACGCGGTTCGCGCACGTCCTCCCGCGCCGCGGCCGACCAGCGGAGCCAGGCCTCCTGGACCACATCCTCCGCGTCCGCGATCCGGCCGAGCATGCGGTAGGCGACCCCGGTGAGCACGGGCCGTTGCTCTTCGAAGACGTCGGTCGCGGGGTCGGTGGTCACCGTCACATCCCAGCCGACGTTCCGCACACTGTCCAGCCCGAATCGCCCGGACCCCTTGAACTCCAAGCTACCTGGCGGTAATTGTTGTTGACGCATTGTCTAAGTCGCCTGAGGCACGGCCTTCGCGTGCCGGAACAACCGGGAGCAACTCCATGGCAGCCACGGTCTCGTTCACCGTCGAGTCACCCCGCGGGCCGCGGACCGTATCCGTAGCGTACGAGCGGACGGGTTCCGGTGAGCCGCTGCTGCTGCTCCACGGCATCGGCCACCATCGCCAGGCCTGGGACCCGGTGATTCCCGTCCTCGCCGTGGAGAGGGACGTCATCGCCATCGACCTGCCCGGCTTCGGAGCCTCTCCCGCACTGCCCGATGACCTCACGTACGGCCTGACGACCGTGGCGCCGCTGCTCGGGGCCTTCTGCGACGCGCTGGGCGTGGACCGACCGCATGTGGCGGGCAACTCGCTCGGCGGGCTGCTGGCACTGGAGTTGGGGCGCGAGAAACTCGTACGCTCGGTGACGGCGCTCTCGCCCGCCGGGTTCTGGACCGAGGGCGAGCGGCAGTACGCGTTCAGTACCCTGCGCGCCATGCGGCTGGCCGCCAGGTCGATGCCACTGCCGCTCGTCGAGCGGCTCTCCCGCACCGCGGCCGGCCGCACGGTTCTCACGAGTACCATCTACGCCCGGCCCGGCCGCCGTTCACCGGAAGCCGCGGTCCTGGAGACCGTCGCTCTCCGGGAGGCGACCGGGTTCCACCAGACGCTGGCGGCCGGACGCGATGTCCGGTTCACCGAGGATGTGCCGGGGCTACCGGTGACCGTCGCCTGGGGCAGCAGCGACCGGCTGCTCCTGCGCCGCCAGGGGATCCGGGCCAAGCACACCGTCCCCGGCGCCCGGCTGGTCCGGCTGCCCGGCTGCGGCCATGTGCCGATGAACGACGATCCGGCTCTGGTGGCGCGGGTGATTCTCGACACCAGCCGCTGAGCCCGTCTCCGGCACGCGCCTGCGCCCTCGCAGGACGCCCGACCCGAGCGCCACACCCAGTCCGACCAGACAGCTGCCCGCGGCCTGCGCGAGACCGTATGAACCCGTGCCGACCAGCGGGGCGGTGAGTGCGGCCGAGACCGGGATCAGACCGGAGAAGAGCGTGGCGCGCTCGGCGCCGATGCGCTGCATGCCCATGTACCAGCAGACGAATCCAATGACCGTCACCACAGCGGCCTGCCAGAGCAGCGCCGCCGTCTCACCTGGAGAGGGCATCCGCAGGAAGCTGCCGCCGTCCAGCAGCAGCCCCAGCGCGGCCGACTCGACCGCGGCGATGAAACAGACCGTGGCGGAGAGCAGCTTCGGGCCGAGCGGACGGAGCACCGGTACGGCGATAACGGCGAAGCCCACCTCCCCGACCAGCGCACCCACCGAACAGAGGATGCCCGCCGTGTCCGTACGGCCCCATCCCTGCACCGTGAACGCTCCGGCTGCGACCAGCGCGGCAGCGTAGAGCACAGGGCGAGCAGGACGGCGCCCGTCCAGCAGCGGCACGAGCACGGCGACAATGATCGGGGCGCAGCCTACGAAGACTCCCGGAACGGCGGGCTCCGCTGATCGCTCGGCGGCCAGTACGGCCAGGTTGAAGCCGACCATGCCGACAGCAGCGAGGAGCCCGAGCCGCCCCCACTGCCGGCCACTGAGCCTGCGCAGGACTGCGGCGGGCGGGGGCGCTCCGCCGCGCCGCAGAAGGGGCAGGAGCAGCAGGCCGGCCAGCCCGTAGCGCAGTGCCTGGCCGCCCGCGTACGGGTAGTCACCGAGCACGCTGTTGGCGGTGAAGGAGGCGCCCACGAGGACGGCGGCGACAGTGGCGAGAAGGGTCCCGCGGAGGTAGGTCACATTCATGACACCGAAGTTAGGCAGCGCGGTGGCCGGGTTTAAGGTCCACTTCCATGATGTCTTCGGGGACCAATCCTGCACCGGACAGCGCAGGCGCGGACCGTGAACCGGTCTCCGCCGCCTGGGAACTGCTGCTGCCGGCGGTGTCAGCCCCGGCCCGCGGCCGCGGTCGCGCCCTGCAGTCGGCGCTGCGCGAGGCCGTCCGTTCCGGCCGCCTCTCACCTGGGACGCGGCTTCCGGCAAGTCGTGAACTCGCCGCCGATCTGGGTGTCTCACGCGGTCTGGTCACCGAGGCGTACGAACAGCTGACGGCCGAGAGCTATCTGCGCAGCGGGCTCGGCTCGGGGACCTGGGTGAGCGGGGCGGTGCGGGCCGCGGCGGGCGGGGCCCGCGATCTTGCCCCGCGCGACCCCAGTACACGCGTCGACTTCAGGCCCGGGACCCCGGACCTCTCGCTCTTCCCGCGCACTGCCTGGGCCGCCGCCCACCGTTCGGTGCTCGGCAGGCTGCCGCACAGCGCCCTGGGCTATCCCGACCCACGGGGACTGCCGGAACTGCGGGTCGCTCTCGCGGCGATGCTGACGCGACGTCGCGGTGTGGTGGCCGATCCGGAGCGGCTGCTGGTCTGTTCGGGCGTGGCGCAGGCGACGACACTGCTCGGGTTCGCGCTGCACGGGCAGGGGATGCGCACGGTCGGTGTCGAGGATCCCGGGAGTCCCGAGCACGGCGCGCTGTTCGCCTCGACGGGTCTCGCCGTGTCCCGGCTGCCGCTCGACGGCGAAGGTCTGGCGACCGAGCCGCTCGCGCGCTCCGGGGTCCGCGCCGTGATGACCACCCCGGCTCATCAGTTCCCCACTGGAATCGCATACTCCGCAGCCCGTCGCAGTCTGCTCCTCGACTGGGCGAGAGATGTCGACGGAGTGCTCGTCGAGGACGACTACGACGGTGACTTCCGCTACGACCGGGCGCCCGTCGGCGCTCTGCAGGGGCTGGATCCGGAGCACGTCGCGTACACCGGTTCGGTGAGCAAATCACTGGCACCCGGTCTGCGGCTCGGATGGCTGCTGGCACCGGCGTCCATGACGGACGAGATCGTCGCACGCAAGCGCACCATGGATCTCGGCAATCCGGCCGTAGACCAGGCGGTCCTCGCCGATTTCATCGCCCGGGGTGGCTATGACCGCCAGTTGCGACGCTGTCAGCGCGCGTACCGGGAACGCCGCGACGCCTTGACTGCGGCCCTGGCCGAGCACTTTCCCGGCACCGAGGTCAGCGGTATCGCCGCGGGGCTTCACATCATTGCCCGGCTGCCCGAACGGTACGGTCCCGAGGCCGGGTTCGCCGCCCGTGCCGCCGGGGCCGGAATCGCGCTGCGGCTGCTGAGCGCCTGCGGCACCGCGGAGCCGGCGGACGATTCGGTGAGCCTGGTGCTGGGTTACGCGCAGCTGACCCCGGTGGACATCGCCCGGGGCGTACGGCTGCTGGCCGAGGCCCAGCGGGGGCACGGCTGAGCGGAGGCCGGGACCGGGTATTCACCTCGCGTTGGTGTGCCCGCCTCCGTCGGGCGCGAGGGTGGGCCGGTCACCCAGCAGTCCGTCCGCCCCACCCGCTGCCCCGGAGGCGCTTCGATGCCGTTCCGTCCGCGAATTCCGTCCCCCGACCGCCGTTCCGTGCTGCGCGGTTCGCTGGCCGCCTCGGCCGCCCTCTCCCTTCCTGTGGTGGGCGCGGCGGCCCCCGCTTTCGCGCGGTCGGGCCGTCCGGCCGCGTCCTGGGGTGTGCAGGTGGGTGACGTCACGGCGTCATCCGCGCTCGTGTGGGTGCGATCCGACCGTCCGGCCCGGATGGTCGTGGAGACCTCGTCGACCGAGTCGTTCCGGCGCCCGCGCCGCTGGCACGGTCCTCTGCTCGGCCCGGGTACCGACTTCACCGGTACGACAGCGCTCTACGGTCTGCCGCCGGGCGAGCAGGTGCACTACCGGGTGACGCTCGCCGCTCCGGACGATCCCCGCCGCACCGGTGAACCAGTGTACGGAACCTTCCGCACGGCACCGGCCCGCCGCCGGGACGGAGTGCGCTTCCTGTGGTCCGGGGACATCGCGGGACAGGGCTGGGGCATCAACCCGGACATCGGCGGATACCGGGTGTACGACGAAATGCGCCGCCTGGACCCGGACTTCTTCCTCTGCAGCGGCGACAACATCTACGCGGACGGTGTGATCGAGCCCAGCGTGCAGCTGCCGGACGGCCGTGTCTGGCACAACATCACCACCGAGGAGAAGGCGAAGGTCGCCGAGACGCTCGCCGAGTACCGGGGCAACTTCCGCTACAACCTCCTGGACGACAACCTCCGGGAGTTCAACGCGCAGGTGCCCTCGATCATCCAGTGGGACGACCACGAGGTGCGCAACAACTGGTACCCCGGGCAGATCCTCGACGACGACCGCTACACCGAGAAGAACGTGGACGTGCTCGCGGACCGCTCGATGCGGGCCTTTCGCGAGTACTTCCCGGTGTCCACGCTGCACCGGCAGTCGGGCGGTGACCGGGTGCACCGAGTGGTGCGGCACGGCCCGCTGCTCGATGTGTTCGTCCTGGACATGCGCTCGTTCCGCAACGCCAACTCACCCGGCCGGCAGCCGGACGACACGACCGGAATCCTCGGATCCGGGCAACTGGCCTGGCTCAAGGGCGAGCTGTCCCGGTCCCGGGCCGTGTGGAAGGTCATCGCCGCGGACATGCCGCTCGGCCTGGTCGTGGCCGATGGGGCGACGGACTTCGAGGCGGTGGCGCAGGGTGATCCCGGGGCTCCCCTCGGCCGCGAACTGCAGATCGCCGAACTGCTCCGGTACATCAAGCACCACCGGATCACCGGCACGGTCTGGCTGACGGCCGACGTGCACTACACGTCGGCCCAGCACTACGCCCCCGAGCGGGCGGCGTTCAAGGACTTCGCTCCCTTCTGGGAGTTCGTGACGGGGCCCGCTGGCCGCCGGTCAGTTCCCCTCCAATCCACTCGACGGCACATTCGGACCCGATCAGGTGTTCGTTCAGGCGCCCGATCGGGCGAACATGTCGCCTATGGAGACCCCTCCCCTGTTCGGCGAGGTCGACATCGACGGGGACAGCGGCGAACTGACCGTCCGGCTGCGGGCTCAGGGCGGCACCGTCCTGTTCAGCAAGGCGCTGCAGCCAGGTCGCGTGGGGCAGTGAGCCGCGAGGCCCGAGCGGCTCCGCTGCAGGGCCGGGGTGCGGCGTGGAGGCCGGCACCCGGGCCGCCCCGCGAACCGGTCCGGGCCGACTGTCAGTGGTGGGTTCTACCGTTTTCTTCATGACCCGATCCGTACACGCGCTGGCCTATGCACGTCCGTCCGTTCTGAAGTCCTCGCAGGCAGGGCAGTCGCTCGGCCTGGAGACGGCAGGCGGTCTCACCCCGAGCGGGGCCGAACCCCACCCCCGGTTCTTCGAGGGATTTCTCACCTCGCCCGCGATCGCGGCCCGTGGACTGCTCGCGGTGGCGGACGTGGCGTCCGCGCGCTACTACCAGCGGACGCTGTCGTCCTCGCTCGACCCCGTGGTGACGGGCAACGGCGACCGGCTGCGCTTTGAATCCTTCTCCGGCTGCTGCGGGGTGTACGCCCGCCTGGACGTGCTGCGCGACGGCCTGGACGGGGCGGATACGGGTCACGGCACGACCAATGTGGATGTGAACAATCCGCTGCGCGAGGCACTTTCGCGGATAGGCGGCAACGATCCGCTGCATCTGCGGGTGGGGCCGCAGGAGATGGCGGTCACCACACTGGACGGCCCCGTCGTGGAGAAGAAGGTTCCGCTGCCCGACCGGTGGCTGCGAGGCTTCGCCGAGGCTCAGGTGGCATCCGCCGCCTTCGATCTGCGGGCCGAGCTGCCGGCGGCGGAGGCCGTCCGGTTCCTGCGGTCGCTGCCCCGCTCGTCGGGCAACGCGTCGCGCGGCGCCCAGTGGGTGCTCCCGGCCGGAAAGACCCTGCGGCCGACGACGCGCCCTGCGACGGGAGCCGTCTGTCTGCCCGGGCCCCAGCGGCTGACCACGCTGCAGCGCGTCCTCCGGCATGCTACGGCGCTGCGGGTGTACGGACCGGTGGCCGACGGCGTCGCCGCAGCGAGCGCCTGGGAGGTCGTGCTGCCCGGCATGCGGCTCACCCTGACCCTGTCCCCCGAGGCATCACGCGGCTTCTCCGGCGAGGGCGGAGTGCTCGAAGCGCTCGCCACCGACGATGCCGCGGCCGACGCCGAGCTGATCTCGGTGCTGCTGGCCTGGGAGCCCAGGATCGAACCGGCCGATCTGGCGGAACAGTCGGGCCTGCCGGTGGAGCGTGTGCGTGCGGCGCTCGTCCGGCTGGGAACCGCGGGCCGTGTCGGCTACGACCTTGCGGACGCGGCCTACTTCCACCGCGAGCTGCCGTACGACGCGGACCGGGCCGAACGGCACAATCCGCGGTTGGTGGCCGCACGGCGGCTGGCCGAGTCGGGCGCGGTCGTCCTCGACGGCGATGTGGCGACCGTGGCCTCGGGCGACCGGTGCTACCAGGTCCGCGAGCGGACCGGCGCGTTGGGCTGCACCTGCCAGTGGTGGGCCGACTACCGCGGTCGCCGCGGCCCGTGCAAACACGCACTCGCCGTCCGGATGGCCCGCCGGGGCGCGACGGCCGGCGCAGGTGCGCGATGAAGGAGCTGCTCACCGCGGTGCGCGAGGGCCGCCACGACGACGTTCCCGCCCTCCTGGCCCCACTTGGCCGGGCCGAACGCAGACTGGCTCTGGCCGAGTTGAAGGCGCTGCGCACACAGGCGCGGGGCTGGGACCGGCACGAACGCAACAAGACCCTCAAAGCCGTACTGGTGGCCGGTGCGGGCTGCCACACCGGGCCCGCCGGGTGCGCGACATGGATCGGCGCCAGGGAACTGCGTGAGTGGGCGCATTCGCCGTACCCGTTGGTCCTGGCGGTCCTGGCGGACCGCGATCCGGCCTACCTCACCGATCTCGTCCGCCGTCTGGCTGCCCGTTCCGTCGATTCCGAGGCGGAGTACCGGCTCGTCGTCGAACTGGCCCGGATGGCGGACTGCCCGCTGCCCGTCTCCGACGGCATGGTCCGGGGATGGGCCGAGCGGATCACCACCGCCCGGTGGCAGCAGCCCCGCCGGCCGCTGGTCGACATCCTGCGGGCCGAACCCCACCTCGATGTGCTGGCGCCGCATCTCCTGGAGATGCCGGAGCTGCCCGCGGCGGTGGCCTGGGGCGGTGATCCGGCCACCGACGGCCACTGGCCATCAGCGCTGTCCGCCCTGGCCGCAGAGTGTGTGCTGGACCGGTCCGCCCTCCTGGACCGCTGCACCACCCGGCTGCTGCGCGGCGGAAAGACGGCCGACCTGCGCTTCTGCCTGCTCCTCCTGCGCAGCCTCGAACCCACCGCGCAGGAGGAGGCCGAGCGGGTCGCCGACTGGATCGCCCTGGCCGGGGACGGCCCGTCGCCGGTGGCCGGACACGCCCAGGAGGTGCTCAGCCGGCTGGACGGCCACGGCAGGCTGTCGGTGGCCCAGCTGGCCGACGCCTCGAGTCCGGTGCTCTTCCGCACGGAGAAGAAGCTGGTCCGCTCCCAACTGGTCCTGCTGGGAAAGGTGCTGCGCCGGGATCCGTCGGCGGCCGGGCAGCTGCTGCCCGTGGTCGCCGAGGCGTTCGGGCACCCGGATATCGGCGTCCAGGAACGGGCACTCAAGCTCACCGCCCGCCACCTCGCCTCGTCTCCGCCCGCGCTGCGCGAGGAACTTGCCTTCTCGGCTTCACAGTTGGGGCCCGTGCACCGTTCGGCAGCCCGCGCGCTGTTCGGTGATCTGCTGGACGCCGGACCGGCCGGGGATGCCTACGAGGAGATCCTTCCCACGGCTCCGGTCCCGCGACGCCTCGACCCCGCCCCCGAGACCGCGGCCGAGCTCGTCGAGGACGTAGTGTCCCTGCTGCGGTCCGGGTCGCGGGAGGTCGCCGACTTCGAGAGGGCTCTGGACGGACTGATCCGGTGTGCCCACACCGGCAGGACGGCCCTGACCGATGCCCTGCGTCCCGCGCTGGCGGATCAGTGGTGGGCAGGATCCGGTCGGCAGGACGAGGCGCCCCTCCCGTCCTCCAGGAACCTCGACGGCCTGCACATCGTCGCGGCAGCACTCTTCGGCCGGACCTCGGAGCAGACCATCGCCGCCGGCCGGACACGGTGGACGGCGACGGGCTCCTGCTTCCACGCCGCACTCGACGGGGCGATGCTCGCCCGGCTGTGGGAGGCAGCCGCCGCGATCCGGGCCGGAAGACTCCCGTTCCTCCTGGCGACGCCGACCTGGCACACCGGGTCCATCGACCCGATGGAGCTGGTCGGCCGGCTACGCCGCTACCAGGCGCTGGGGGTCGGCCCGGGACCTGCCGACTTCGCCCAGGCACTGCTGCGTGTCCGGCGCAGCGGCGGCCAGGAGGCCGCCGCTCGCGCCACAGGGCTCGGCAGCGCGGAGGGCGACCGGCTGGCCGCCTGGCTCCGGGCGGACGAACCGGTGGCGCCGGCCCTGCGTCCGTACGTGGAAGACGAAGCCCCGCCCGGCCAGGGCTGGTTGCAGCAGTCGGCGGCCGGGGCGCGGCGCATGCTGCTGGCCACGAGGGAACGCCTGGCCATCCAGCAGGAGTTCCCCCGCGCCTTCCACTGGCTCGGCCGCCCGCACGCCCCCGGGCAGCAGCAGTGCTACCACTGGGGCACCGGTGCCCCGCAGCTGGCCGTGCTTCCCGAGGACGCCGAGACGCTGGCGGCGTGGCTGCTGCCCTCCGTCGCCACGTGCGCCGATGACCAGCGAGGCGGGGCATCGATTCTGCCGGCGCTCGTCGAGACCGGAGGGCCCCCGGGCCGCTCCCTTCATCTCGCGCTGGCCTACGCGCTCGGGGCCCGCTATCCGGAGGACCGGCTGTCGGCGGTGGACACCCTGCTGATCCTTGCCGCCGGAGGCCGGCTGGATGCGCCGCTCCTGGGCGACGAGCTGGCCGTGCTCATCGACCGGGGACTGGTGAAGCCCGGAAGGCTGGCCGCCTCGGCCGGTTCCGCCGCCGCCACCGGCGCGTACCGGACGGTGCTCTCCGTGCTGGTCAAGGCGCTTCCCACGCTGCTGGCGCGCGAGCCCGCCCCCCGGGGCCTGAACGACCTGCTCGCGGTGGCCGCGGAGTGCGCGGAGCACGGTGGCGCGCCGGGCACCGGCCCGATAGCCGGCCTCGCCGCAGTGGCCGCACGCGGCGGGTCGACACAGCTGGTGCGTCAGGCGGCACGGCTGGAGTCCGCCTGGCTCGGGGGGCCGGCTTGCTGAGCCCTGGCCGAGGCGCGTGACTCGTAGGCCCCTGCCATCCGGCCAACGAGCACCGCCGGTCAGCCGACCAGAGAAATCCGTTGGCCAAACGGCCGGAAAGCGCCCTGGCCAACCGGCCAAAAACAGCTGATAGGCGACTAGATCCACACTTAACCCATCGGTCACAAGGCGTTCGTGATCAGGCAACACCGCTCGGTCACAGTGAGGACATGACTGATGTGACATCCGCCAAATCCGCCCGCCGCCCCCACCACTGGCGACGGGATCTGATGGAACTCGCCGCCCTGTTCACCGCGGTCGCCGTCGCCGACGCGATCGCCAACCTGATCGGGCACCAGCCCGACGGGCCGTATCTGCTCATGGCCTCGGCCCTGGTACTCACTGCGACCGCCGGGTTCCACACCTGGTGGGCGCGGCGCCACAGTCACGCGCCACCGCCGGATACTGACGGCTCGTCCGGCACGGACGGCACGGGCGGGACAGGCGGCTCCGCCGTTCAGCCGGTCGTGCCGGCCCTGTCCACGACGCCGGGCGCGGATGCCGGGGCCGAGGACGAATCCGAGGCAGGAGCCGGAGAGACGACGCTGTGGCGGATGCGTACCACCGTCCGGGACGCTCCCGGCAGCCTGGCCGCGCTCTGCACCGTGCTGGCCAGGCACGGGATCGACATCCTCACCCTCCAGACACACCCGCTGGCGCAGGGCACCGTCGACGAGTTCCTGCTGCGCGCACCCGTCACACTGCCGGCCGCGCAGTTGACCCGGGCGATCTCCGCCGCGGGCGGCAGCTCCACCTGGATCGAGCGCGCGGACGCCCACGACCTGGTGGACGCGCCGACCCGGGTGCTCGGTCTTGCCACCCGCACCGCTCTGGACGCCGCCGAACTGCCCCTCGCCCTGCGGCAGCTGCTCGGGCGGTGCACCATTCACTCGTCGCCCGCGGTCTCGGTCACCGGCCGCGCCACCGGTGAGACGGCACCTGTCGAAGGGGTGCTGGAAGAAACGATGATGCGGCTGCGCGATCCGTCGGGCGGCGTCATCACCGTGGAACGGCCCTATCTCCCGTTCACGCCCACCGAGTTCGCCAGGGCACGTGCCCTGGTCGAGCTGGACGCCCGGCTCGGCCCCCGCGTCCCGCGCAGCGAGCACGTACTCACCCTGCCCGAAGGCAACGAGATCACTGTGCGCCGGGCGGACCACGCGGACCTCGACGCGGCGCGCGCCATGCACGAGCGCTGCTCGGAGCAGACGCTGCGGCTGCGCTACCACGGCCCGGTCCGCGACGCCGACCGCTATCTCGACCACCTGCTGAGCCCGCGCTTCGGCCGCACCCTCGCCGTGCAGACGGCCTCGGGCCGGCTGGTCGCCCTCGGCCATCTGCTCTGGGACGGGGACGAGACCGAGGTCGCCCTGCTCGTCGAGGACGACTGGCAGCGCCGCGGGATCGGCTCCGAGCTGCTCGGCCGTCTGGTCGCGCTCGCCGTCGAGGCCGGCTGCGAGAGCGTCTACGCCGTGACCCAGGCGTCCAACACCGGCATGGTCGCCGCCATGCGCGCGCTCTCGCTGCCGCTCGACTACCAGATCGAGGAAGGCACGCTCGTGATCACCGCCCGGCTGGACGCGAGCCCGCTAGGTTCCCTGCCGTCGCACGAGTCACACGGGCAGTCGCGCCGCTGAAGCCCTGACGCACGGGCTCCTCCGAGCTCAGCGCCTGGCAGAGATCGGCCCAGAGGTCCTCGACGTCCTCCAGGCCGACCGACATGCGCAGCAGCCGGTCGCCGACCCCCGACGCCTGCCGGTCTCCCTCGTCCACGATGCGGTGGCTGATGGAGGCCGGGTGCTGGATCAGGCTGTCGACACTGCCGAGACTGACCGCGGGCGTGATGAGCCGTACCGCAGCGATCACCCGGTGCGGGTCCCCGAAGACCTCGAACGAGACCATTGCGCCGCCCAGTTCGGGATAGTGGACCCGGGCGATCCGCGGGTCGGCGGCCAGTCTGCGGGAGAGTTCCGCGGCGCTCGTGGCGGCGGCCCGTACCCGTACCGGCAGGGTGGCGAGACCGCGTAGCAGCAGATATCCGGCCATCGGGTGCAGCACTCCCCCGGTGGCGAAGCGGACCTGGCGCAGCCGGGCCGCGAACTCCTCGTCGCAGGCGACGACTCCGCCCATCACGTCGCCGTGGCCGCCCAGGTACTTTGTCGCGCTGTGCAGCACGATCCGCGCGCCGTGCTCGACGGGCCGCTGGAGCACCGGGGTCGCGAAGGTGTTGTCGACGAGCAGCGGCACGGAGCCGCAGGAGTGCGCCACCGACCGGATGTCCACCTCGGCGAGCGTCGGATTGGCAGGGGTCTCCACCATGACCAACCCCGTGTCGGGTCGGATCGCGTCGGCGATGCCCGCCGGATCGGTCCAGGTGACCTCGGTGCCGAGCAGTCCGGCACCGAGCAGATGATCGCTGCAGCCGTACAGCGGGCGGACCGCGACCACATGACGCAGCCCCATGCTCGCTCGGGCCAGCAGAAC
Source organism: Streptomyces sp. NPDC058221 (assembly GCF_042882365.1). Taxonomy (NCBI): domain Bacteria; kingdom Bacillati; phylum Actinomycetota; class Actinomycetes; order Kitasatosporales; family Streptomycetaceae; genus Streptomyces; species Streptomyces sp. NPDC058221. The sequence continues at coordinate 43,503 of NZ_JBHVWF010000025.1, forward strand.
GGCGGTGAGGGCCGCCATGCCGCTGGCGAACGCCACGGCGCTCGCGGTCCCTTCGAGCCGGGCCAGAGCCGTCTCGAACCGCGCGGTGGTCGGGTTGTCGAGGCGTGCGTAGACCGGCGGCCCGTCGAGCCGGGTGCCGGTGGCGGCGAAGGCGTCGATTCGCTCCGCCTCGGCCCGGGAGTCGTACGAGGGGTAGGTGGTGGACAGGTCGATCGGCGGGGCGTGCAGGCCGAGAGCCGCGAGGTCGTCGCGTCCGGCGTGCACGGCTTCGGTGGCCAGCGCCCTGGACCGGGTGGTCGGCGAGGGTGCCATCGGTGCTTCGGTGTCCATGACACCACTCTGAACAGTCAACGGGATTTCAGCGGTGATCCCCGTGCTACGTTCGGCGAATGACCGATTCCATCGCCCTGGACACGGTGGATCTGCATATTCTGCGCCTGCTGCAGAACGATGCCCGGACCACCTACCGCGATCTCGCGACCGAGGTCGGAGTCGCCCCGTCGACCTGCCTGGACCGGGTCGCCCGGCTGCGCCGCACGGGCGTCATTCTCGGCCATCAGCTGCGACTGGACCCGGCCAGGCTCGGCCGCGGGCTGGAGGCCCTGCTGTCCGTTCAGGTCCGGCCCCACCGCAGGGAACTCATCGGCCCGTTCGTCGAACGGATCAGGACGCTTCCCGAGTCCCGGGCGCTCTTCCATCTGACCGGCCCGGACGACTATCTGGTCCATGTGGCCGTTGCCGACACCGCCGACCTGCAGCGGCTGGTTCTGGACGAGTTCACCTCGCGCCGCGAAGTGGCCCGGGTGGAGACTCGGTTGATCTTCCAGCAGTGGGAGTGCGGACCGCTGCTGCCACCCTCCGCCCCTGCGGCAAAGCCGGCTACGTGCCAGGTTCCCGGGCCCGGTTGATGGTGACGGGGAGCCCCACTCCGTACGAGGATGTCCACATGTCAGACACTCCGAGCAGCGCGCTGCCCCGCCAGATCGCCGACGCATACGTCGACGCATTCATCCGGCTCGACCCGATTTCCGGCACCTATCTGGGTGTCGCGGAAAGCTCGCGCCGCCTCCCCGACTTCTCCCCCGCCGGCCAGGAGGCACTGGCCGCACTGGCCCGCGCCACGCTCGTTCAGCTCGACCGGGCGGAGCAGCTGCCCGGCGCCGCCGATGACGCCGAACGGCGTTGCGGCCGCCTCCTGCGCGAACGGCTGACGGCCGAACTCGCCGTTCACGAGGCCGATGAGGCGCTGCGCGCAGTCTCCAACCTGCACTCCCCTGCGCACTCCATCCGTGAGGTGTTCACCGTGACGCCGACCGAGACGGACGAGGACTGGGCGGCTGTGGTGGACCGGCTCCGCGCCGTTCCGGCCGCGCTCGCCGGCTACCGCGAGTCGCTCGCGCTCGGTCTGGAGCGCAAGCTCCACGGCGGCCCGCGTGCCACAACCACCTTCGTCGGCCAGCTCGACGAGTGGATCGGGGACGGCACGACGGGGTTCTTCCAGGACTTCGCCGCGGCCGGTCCGGCCGCTCTGCGCGACGCACTGGACGACGGTGCGCGGCAGGCCGCGCAGGCGCTGGAGGGCCTGCGGCAGTGGATGCGTGACGTGTACGCCCCGGCCGTCGCGGGTTCACCGGACGTGGTGGGGCGCGAGCGGTACGCCCGCTGGTCGCGCTACTTCAACGGCACCGACCTCGACCTCGACGAGGCGTACGCGTACGGCTGGTCCGAGTACCACCGGCTGCTTGCGGAGATGCGGACCGAGGCCGAGAAGGTGCTGCCCGGCGCGGGCCCCTGGGAGGCGCTGGCCCATCTCGACGTGCACGGCAAGCACATCGAGGGGGTCGACGAGGTCCAGGCGTGGCTGCAGGGCCTGATGGACGAGGCGATCGAGGCCCTGGACGGTACGCACTTCGAACTCGCCGAGCAGGTTCGCCGGGTGGAGTCCCGGATCGCCCCGCCCGGCGGCGCGGCGGCGCCGTACTACACGGGTCCGTCCGAGGACTTCTCCCGCCCCGGCCGCACCTGGCTGCCGACGATGGGCGAGACCCGGTTCCCGGTGTACGACCTGGTCTCCACCTGGTACCACGAGGGTGTTCCCGGCCATCACCTCCAGCTCGCCCAGTGGGCCCATGTCGCGGAGAGCCTCTCCCGCTACCAGGCGTCCATCGGGATCGTCAGCGCCAACGCCGAGGGCTGGGCGCTGTACGCGGAGCGGCTGATGGACGAGCTGGGCTTCCTGCCCGACGCCGAGCGCCGGCTGGGCTATCTGGACGCGCAGATGATGCGCGCCTGCCGGGTGATCGTGGACATCGGCATGCACGCGGAGCTGGAGATCCCGGCCGACTCACCGTTCCACCCGGGTGAGCGCTGGACTCCCGAGCTGGCCCAGGAGTTCTTCGGCAACCACAGCGGACGGCCCGCCGACTTCGTGGAGAGCGAGCTGACCCGCTATCTCTCGATGCCGGGGCAGGCCATCGGTTACAAGCTCGGCGAGCGCGCCTGGCTGCTCGGCCGGGAGAACGCCCGCGCGGCGCACGGCGACTCCTTCGATCTCAAGTCCTGGCACATGGCCGCCCTTTCGCAGGGTCCGCTGGGTCTGGACGATCTGGTCGACGAGCTGTCGAAGCTCTGACCCGGCCTGCGGGCCGGTCCCGGATCCGTCTCCGGGACCGGCCCCCCGCCGCAGTCCCCGGAGCCGGCCCGTGCGGTGAGCAGGTCGGCGTCGTGCCGCCCCGGCCCGTGCCAGGTCTCGAACGCGAAGCCCTCGCGCACCCAGTACTCGAAGCCGCCGAGCATCTCCTTGACCCGGTAGCCGAGTCCGGCGAGGTCGAGTGCGTCACGGGCGACGACTGCTTCGTGCTCAAGGTGACGGCACGCTCCACGAGCCATCTGGAGGCGGTGTCCGGGAAGATCGGTGCCCTGGGCTCCGTCACCACGAGCGCCGGCTACTCCTCGCCGCTGCCCCGGCGGGCGGTCAGCCGCTGACTCCGTCGGCGGCCCGGTGCCGCACCTCGGATCCGCGCCGCTCCTTCACCACTTCGAGCTGGGCCGGGATCCGCCGGCGCAGATCGGCGACATGGCTGACGATGCCGACACTGCGATCCCGCTCCCGCAGCGAGTCCAGCACGTCGAGCACCTCGTCGAGGGTCTGGTCGTCCAGGCTGCCGAACCCCTCGTCGATGAAGAGAGTGTCCAGCCGTACGCCACCGGCCTCGTCGGTGACGACGTCGGCGAGGCCGAGCGCCAGGGCGAGCGAGGCGAAGAACGTCTCGCCGCCGGAGAGCGTGGCCGTATCGCGTTCACGGCCGGTCCAGGCGTCGATGACATGCAGCCCGAGCCCGGCCCTGCGGCCTCCGGTGCGGGCATCGGAGTGGACCAGTGTGTAGCGGCCGGACGACATCCGCCGCAGCCTGGCGCTGGCGGCCGCCGCCACCTGTTCGAGGCGGGCCGCGAGCACATAGGACTCCAGCCGCATCTTGCGCTCGTTGTCCGCCGAGGTGCCGGCGGTGAGACCGGCGAGCCGGGCGATCCGCTCGTACTCCTCGCGCACCGGGCCCAGGGCCCGCACCTCGTCCGCCGCCTGCCGGGAGAGCCGGGCAAGTTCGGTGCAGCGCTCCCGAGCCGCGGCGTGGGCGCCGGACCCGTCCCGCAGCAGCCGCTCCGCCGTGTCGTACGCCGCCTGTGCGGTGTCCGGGGCGGCCGGGGGCCTGCCCGCGGCCGCGCGCGCCTGCGTCTCGGCGAGCCGGTCGGCCACGGCCGCGGCCTCGGCCTGCCAGACATCGATCAGGTGCTGGAGCTCTCGCTGCCGGGAGTCGGGGAGCACCGTCTCGGCGGCGGACTGCGGGGTGTCGAAGCCGGCCCGGAACGCCGAGTCGGCGAGTCTGCCGTCCGCCTCCTTGAGCCGCACCGCCGCGTTCTCCTCCTCGCGCAGCGTCCCGGCCGCCTCGACCAGCAGGACGATCCGGCGCTGGAGGAGGGCTGCGTGCTCGGTGACGCTGCCGGACTCGCCGCGGGCCTGTGCCAGGACCTCCTCCAGGGCCGTCTGTTCGGCGTCGAGGCCTTCGCGCCGGGATGTGCGGGCGGCGGCCCGGCGTTCGGCCTGCTGACGGTCCCCGGCCCGCTGTTCCTGTTCGCGTTCGGCGGCGGCGAGTGCCTCGCGCGCCGCGTGCGTCCCGGTGGCGGTCCGGTGCGCCTCGGTGTGTTGCCCCGTCAGGGCGGACACGAGCTCGGCGAGCGCTTCGACAGTCGGCTCGGCGGCCCGGGCCTCGCCGTCCGCCTTCTGCGCGCCGCCGGACGCGTCCGCGGCCTGCCCGTCCCCGGTGTCCGCAGCTTCGGCACGAGCCGCCGCGTACCGCTCGCGTACGGCTCCGAGGGCGTGCTCCGCCTCGGTGCGCGCCTGCTCGGCGCGCCGGTGGGCGGCCTCGGCCGCCTCCTCCGTGGCCTGGTCGACGTGTCCGTCCCCGGCACGGGCGGGCTGCGGGTGCTCCGCCGAGCCGCAGACCGTGCAGGCCTCACCCTCGACCAGTTCCCGGGCGAGTTCGGCAGCGATGTCGCGCAGCCGTCGTTCCCGGAGGTCGAGCCAGGACTCACGGGTGGCGAGGGCACGCTCGCGGGCCGCACCGAGGCGCCCTTCGGCGTCCGACGCCTCCGCGGCCAGCGCGTCCCTGCGCCTGGCGGCGTCGAGTCGCCGGCGGGCCGGTTCCAGCCGGCCGGCGAGCAGTTCGGCGCGGGTCGCGGCTTCCTGGGCCGCCTCGATGCGGGTGTGCAGGCGGTGCCGGGTGGCCTCCCAGCCGGCCAGCCAGCTCTCGGCGTCCCGGATCAGCTCGTCGTCAGCCCTGGCCTGCCGTTCCAGCGCGTTCCGTTCGCTGTCGATCTCGGCGCTGCGCCGTTCGGCGCGGCGTGCGGCGTCCAGACCTCCGAGCTCCTCGCGGAGCCGGCGTTCCAGGGCCGTCAGCTGTTCCGCGCCCGCGTCGGCCAGATCGCCGGGCAGCCCGGCCCGGGAGCGGTCGCGGGCCGTGACCGCCCGCCGGTACGCCTGTGCCGCCTCCTCGCGGAGCTCCAGTGCGGGGGCGACCAGATCCGCCTTTCGGGCGCGCTTCAACTGCTCCTGCGCCCGGTCGTGCTCGGGGCGGCCGGCTTCGACCGCAGCGGCACGTCGCCGTGTTTCCTCGTACCGCTGCTGGAGCCCGGCCAGTTCGCGCTCGGCCTCCAGCTCCAGGCGGGTGGCCGCCTGGCGGTTCTCGGCCCCGGTCAGTACCGAAGCGGTGATGTCGAGCCGTTCGCGGGCGCTGCTGCGGGCGGTCGCTGCCCATTCCAGTACGGCGTCCGCAAGTCCCGGTTCGCCGGGCTGGGCCTCGGGCAGCGGGCACTCGCCCCCGGCGGGACCGGCCGCCTGGGCGATCCGCTGCGCGACGGCGAGGATCTTCTCGTCCCCGGCCCTGACCTGTGTCTCGGCGGCGCGGCGCAGCTCGGCGAGGCGCTCCTCGACCGCGGCGAAACGACGGGTGTCGAAGAGCCTGCCGAGCAGTTTGCCGCGCGCCTCGGCGTCGGCGCGCAGGAAGCGTGCGAAATCGCCCTGCGGCAGAAGCACCACCTGGCAGAACTGGTCCCGGCTCATCCCGATGAGCTGGGTGATCTCCTCGCCGATCTCCTGGTGCGAGCGGCTCAGCGCCCGCCACCCCTCCTCGGCGTCGTACTCGCGCAGCCAGCTCTGCGCCTTCTCCGTGGTGTAGCCGCCGCCGCGCTTCCTGGGGCGGGGCTGGGCGGGCCTCCGGGTGATCTCCAGCCGACGGCCGCCGACGGTGAGTTCGAGCCGGATCTCGGTCGGCAGGTCTGCCGGGGCGTGGTCGCTGCGCAGCGAGGTCCCGGGGCTCTGCCGGGCGCCGGGCACGGCGCCGTACAGTCCGTAGCAGACGGCGTCCAGGACCGAGGTCTTGCCGGCGCCGGTCGGCCCGTGCAGCAGGAAGATTCCGGCCGCCGAGAGCGCGTCGAAGTCGATCTCCTGCGTGGCGCCGAACGGTCCGAATGCGGTGATGCCGAGCTTGTGGAGCCTCACCGGTTCACCTCGCGCACGCCGTCGTCGACCCGTACGTGGTCGAAGGCGCCGCGCAGCACCGTCCGCTCCAGTTCGTCGGTGCCGTATCCGCCGCGGACATGGGCCACGAAGTCCTCCGCGATGCTCTGGTCGTCGCGTCCCCGCAGCCGCTGGGCGTAGGAGGTCCCCTGGTCGTCGGGGGCCCGTTCCGGATCGAGGACGAGGCTGAGCGTGTGCGGGAACCGCTCGACGAGGCGGGCCATCGGCTCGGCCGGGCGGACCGGGTCGGTGAGGGTGGCCTCCACCCAGGAGTCCTGGTGCCGCTCCAGTGCGGGGTCCTCGATCAGGGCGTCGAGACGGCCGCGGAGCCTGGCGAGCCGGCGGGGCACCGGGCAGTCGACGCGTTCGGCGGCGACCGCGCCCGTGGCGTCCAGGTCGATCAGCCACATCGTCTTGCGGTGGGCGGTTTCGGAGAAGGAGTACGCGAGCGGGGAGCCTGAGTACCGGACGCGTTCGGTGACGGTCTGGCAGCCGTGCAGGTGTCCGAGCGCCACGTAGTCGACGCCGTCGAAGACCCCGGCGGGGACCGCGGCCACCCCGCCGACGGTGATGTCGCGTTCGCTGTCACTCGGCTCGCCGCCCGCGACGAAGGCATGGGCGAGGACGACGGACCGGGTGGTGGCGGGCCGGCTCCCGAGGTCGGCGCGGACCCGGTCCATGGCAGCGCTCAGGACGGCCTCGTGCCCGGCCCGTTCGGCCTTGAACTCGTCCTTGACGAGGGCGGGTTCCAGGTACGGGAGCCCGTAGAACGCCACATCGCCGTGCGCGTCGCCGAGTACGACCGGGGTGGCGCAGTGCGCGGGGTCGGTGCGCAGATGAATACCGGCCCGTCCGATGAGTCCGGCGCCGACACCGAGCCGGCGGGCCGAGTCGTGGTTCCCGGAGATCATCACGGTCGGGACGCCTGCCGCGGCGAGCCGGTGCAGCGCGTCGTCGAAGAGCGACACGGCGGAGAGCGGCGGCACCGCCCTGTCGTACACATCACCCGCGACGAGGACGGCGTCGACCTCGTGCTCGCGGACCGTCGCCACCAGGTGGTCGAGGTAGGCGGCCTGGGCCTCCAGCAGCGAGACCCGGTGGAACGACCGCCCCAGGTGCCAGTCCGATGTGTGCAAAATCTTCAAGACCCGGCTCCGACCTGCATGTTTCGTTTCCTCCGCCCTCAAGGCCGCGCCCGCTGTGCTCCGGGGCGGCCGGGCCCTGCGGGCGGTACTCCTCATCACCCGCGTGGCCCTGCCCGCGCACCACAGTACTCAGGCGTCGCCGTACGCCTCGCCGCCCAGCTCCAGTTCCGCCTCGCCCGCCGTCGCGTCGGCCAGCCAGCGCCGGAACTCCTCCACGTCGGCGTCCGGCAGACCGATCCCGATGGTCACCGCCTCCGCGTACCGGACCTCGCGCACGGTCCGTCCGGTGGCCCGCAGTTCGTTCTCCAGCCGGCCCGCCCGCTGGTGGTTCACGGTCACGGTGGCGAGCCGGAAGCGCTGCCGGGTGAGGCTGCCGACGGCGTCGAGCGCCTCGCCGACCGCTCCCCCGTAGGCCCGGATCAGTCCGCCCGCACCGAGCTTCACTCCGCCGTAGTAGCGGGTGACGACCGCGACGACGTACCGCATCTCGCGGCGCGTCAGCATCTGCAGCATGGGCACTCCGGCGGTGCCCCCCGGCTCGCCGTCGTCACTGGCCTTCTGCACGGAGGCGTCGGCGCCGATCACGTACGCGAAGCAGTTGTGGGAGGCGGACGGGTGTTCCCTGCGGACCTCGGCGACGAACTCCTGTGCCTCCTGCTCGGTGGCGGCGGGGGCGAGCGCGCAGATGAAGCGCGACCGGTTGATCTCGGTCTCGTGCACGCCCGCTCGGGCGACTGTCCGGTACTGCTCCTGCATCCGGCCAGCCTATGCGCAGGCGCGGGAATGGTCCGGGGCGGCCGTCCGTTGTGCGGATCATGTACGCAGACACGGAGACGATCCGCAGGATTCTGACCGGCACCGGCGACACCTGGGCGGTGGTGGGCCTCTCCAACAACCGCTCGCGCGCCGCCTACGGGGTGGCCGAGGTCCTTCAGCGCTTCGGCAAGCGCGTGGTCCCGGTGCATCCGAAGGCGGAGCGGGTGCACGGCGAGGACGGCTACGCCGCACTGGCGGACATCCCGTTCCCGGTCGACGTGGTGGACGTCTTCGTCAACAGCGAACTGGCGGGAGCGGTGGCCGACGAGGCGGTCTCGATCGGGGCCTCGGCGGTCTGGTTCCAGCTCGGCGTGATCGACGAGCAGGCGTACGGGCGCACCCGCGCGGCCGGGCTCGACATGGTCATGGACCGCTGCCCCGCCATCGAGATCCCCGCGCTCGGCCGCTGAGGGCGGACCGCTGGAGCAGCCCCCGAAGGCTGTCACCGTTCGGCCGAATGTGCGTGGTGTCACACTCCGCTCCCGGCTGCAACAATGACCCGCTGTGAGTACTGCCCCCGCTCTCCGTGTGCTGACCGTCTCCCACAGCCGCGCCCGGCTGGCCGGACATCTGGCCCGGCTCGGCGTGGAACGGGGAGGCGTCCTCATGGTGCACGCCTCCCTGCGCGCGGTGGGGGCGGTGGACGGCGGGGCCCGCGCCGTGGCGGGCGCCCTGCGCGATGCGCTGGGACCGCAGGGCACGCTGGTCGTCCCCTCCTTCACTCCGGAGAACTCCGACACCTCGCCGCACTACCGCTCGCGGGTACGCGGTCTCGGCGACCGGGACCGGGAGGCCGTGCGGGCGGCCATGCCCGCGTTCGATCCGGCCACCACGGCCGCTCCGTCGATGGGCCGCCTGTCCGAGACGGTGCGCCTGTCCCCCGGTTCCCTGCGCAGCGTCCATCCGCAGACGTCGTTCGCCGCGGTGGGCCCGCTGGCCGGCCGTGTGGTGGCGGACCACCTCCCCGACTGTCATCTGGGCGAGGACTCCCCCCTGGCCCGGCTGCACGAACTGCGGGCCCAGGTCCTGCTGCTGGGATGCGGCTTCGACTCCTGCAGCGCGTTCCATCTCGCCGAGTACCGCGTGCCGTCCCCACCCAGGCGCACCTACCGCTGTGTGGTGCGGAACGGTGGCGAACGGCGGTGGTGGGAGTACGAGGACGTGGCCCTGGACGACAGCGACTTCGCGGCCCTGGGCGCCGACTTCGAACGGTCGGCCCGCTCCCCGGCCGTCTCCGACGGCGTGGTCGGCTCGGCCGAGAGCCGTCTGTTCCGCTTCCCCGAAGCGGTCCGGTTCGCCACGCGGTGGCTGCCGGCGCACCGGAGGCTCCCGGCGGAGAGCTTCCTCAGGCCCTGAGACCGAGGCCTTCGACCACGACCGCGCCGGGCAGCGCCGCCAGCGCCTTGCCCGGCATGATCAGCTTGCCGCGCCGGCTGCCGCTGCCGATCAGGACCCACTCCTGGTCCACGACGGCGGGGTCGATCAACAGGGGCCAGGATTCCGGGAGTCCGACGGGCGTGATCCCGCCGTACTCCATGCCGGTGTCGCCCACCGCCGTGTCCATGGGGGCGAAGCGCACCTTGCGGACACCGAGGTGGCGGCGGACCGTGCCGTTCACATCGACGCGGGAGTGGGACAGTACGAGGCAGGCGGCCAGGGTCACGTCTTCCCCGCGCTTGCCGGCCACGACGACGCAGTTGGCCGAGCAGTTCAGCAGATCGTTCCCGTGGTGCTCCACGAAGGCGGCCGTGTCGGCGATCTCCGGGTCCGTGTCGACGTGGATGATCTGCTCTGCGGGGATACCGCCCCAGCCTTCGCGGACCGCTGCGGCCACCGGAGCGGTGAGCAGTTCGAGGCGTTCGGCGGCGGGGCGGGCTTCCTCGAAGGAGCCGATGGGTGCGTGCATACCCGTCACGCTAACAGCCCCGCACACCGGGCCGGTTGGACGTCTCACCTGACGGGCGGGATGGACACGGCCATGGTGAGCGCGACGGGCTCGGAGCCCTCGTTGCGGTAGGCGTGGGGGTGGTGTGCCTCGAAAGTGGCGGAGGTACCGGCGGGCACGGCGTACGTGGCGCCGTCCACGACCAGCGTGAGATCGCCCTCGGTGACATGGAGCAGTTCGACGGTGCCCTCGGGGTGCGGGTCGGACGCGCTGCTGTCGCCGGGCATCAGGCGCCACGACCAGAGTTCCAGCGGCCCCCGGGCCTCCGTGCCGACCAGCAGTGTGGTGGAGCTTCCCGCCTCGGTGGACCACATGCGTACCGCCTGGCTGGTGGGCACCAGCCGGACCGGGGAGCCCTGGTCGTAGTCGAGGAGCGTCGTGATGCTGACACCCAGCGCGTCGGCGAGCTTGACCGTGGTGCCGACGCTCGGGTTGGTCCGTGCCTGCTCGATCTGGATGATCATGCCGCGGCTCACCCCGGCGCGGGTGGCGAGAGCGTCCAGGGTGAAGCCCCGCTCCCCGCGCCAGCGCTTGAGGTTGCGCGCGAGGGACTGGGTCAGCTGGTCGAGATCAGTCACATTCCGTCCAAGATTCCGGCCGTCCAATATTCTGGATGACAGAGTCGAAAATGCTGCACTACGGTGTGGTGCACCGAACCGTTCACCGCACTGTACTGCGAGGCCTGCCCATGACAGCACTGTTCGCCCTGGCCACCAGCCTGCTGTGGGGGCTGGCCGACTTCGGCGGCGGGCTGCTGACCCGGCGTACGCCCGCACTCACCGTCGTGGTCGTCTCGCAGACCGCCGCGGCGGCCGTGCTCGCCGTGATCGTGATCGCGACGGGCGCATGGAGCGAGGCGGGCGGGCAGCTCTGGTACGCCGTCGCGGCCGGAGCGGTCGGGCCGGTCGCGATGCTGAGCTTCTACAAGGCGCTGGCGCTCGGGCCGATGGGCGTGGTGTCCCCGCTCGGGTCACTGGGGGTCGCCGTGCCGGTGAGCGTCGGGCTGATCGTCGGCGAGCGTCCGGGGCTGCTGCAGTTCGCCGGCGTCGCCGTCGCGGTGGTGGGCATCGTGCTGGCCGGCGGACCGCAGCTGCGGGGCGCCCCGGTGCAGCGCCGGGCGGTGCTGCTGACGCTGGTGGCGGCGTTCGGGTTCGGGGCCGTGATGTCCCTGATCGCCGAGGCGTCCACCACGGTCACCGGGCTCTTCCTGGCCCTTCTCGTGCAGCGCGTCACCAACATCGCCGTGGGCGGTACGGCGCTGTGCGTCTCGGTGCGCCGCGGGGGCCGTGCGCTTCCCGAGGAGGGCGGCGCCGCCCTCGTACGGGCCGCGCTGCCGGCCCTGGCGTTCGTGGGTCTCGCCGATGTCGCCGCCAACGGGACGTACTCGATCGCCGCCCAGCACGGGCCGGTCACCGTCGCCGCCGTCCTGGCCTCGCTCTACCCCGTGATCACGGCCCTGGCCGCACGCGGCTTCCTGGGGGAAAGGCTGCGCGGAGTGCAGGCGGCGGGCGCCGGGCTGGCACTGGTCGGCACGGTGCTGCTCGCGACGGGCTGACGCACGGGCGCCCGGCCGTCAGCTCTCGTCGAGCTCCGCCACGGCCAGCAGCTGCTCGGGGGTCACACCCTCCGGGATCGGCACCGGGGCCGGCGTGCGCAGAGGGGGCTGCCAGCCCTTCCCGGGGTCCCAGCTGCGTACGACCCGGGCGGGGGCACCGGCCACCACCGCATGGTCGGGCACCTCTCCGCGCACCACAGCGCCCGCTGCCACCACCACGTTGCGTCCGAGCCGAGCGCCCGGGAGGACCACCGCTCCGGTGCCGATCCAGCAGCCGGGACCGATGGCGACCGGCTCCATCCGCGGCCACTGGCGGCCGACCGGCTGCTGCGGATCGTCGTAGCTGTGGTTGGTCGAGGTGATGTAGACGTACGGTCCGCAGTAGGTGTCCGAGCCGATCGTCACGGTGGTGTCGGCGACGACATGGCTGCCGCGGCCGAGCACCACTCCGTCGCCCAGGGTCAGGATCGGATCGGCGCCGAGGTCCAGATCCGGCATCAGCCCCGCTGTGAGGGTGACCTGCTCGCCGATGATGCAGTGGTTGCCGAGCTCGATCCACCGCTCCCCGAAGACCGTGCCCTGCGGGAATGCCAGCCGGGTGCCCTCGCCGATCCGGCCGAACCGCAGCCCGCCTGGATGCGTGGCCGTGATCGCACCCGTCTCCCGTACCCAGCGCCAGCACCGGTGGACGGCGCCCGACAGGGCGCGCCGCCGCCAGGCGGTCAGGGAGGAGACCGTGTCTCTGTTCTTCGGCACTCGCACACGGTAGTCGGCGCGTCCGGGGCCGGTATCCGCACCGGCCTGTGATCTTCACCCCACCCGGTCCCCGGCCCGCGAGCCCGTCGCATACCGTTTCCCCGGCGGACCGGACAGCCGCGACCCACAGCACCGGAGCACGGAGGAACGCGATGGCAGAGCAGGCGTTGATCACCGCGATGGGCGGCCAGGAGCCGGACATCGACGCGTCCGCCTTCACCGCACCGACCTCGGTCGTGATCGGTGAGGTCACCATGGCGGCCGGGTCCAGTGTCTGGTACCACGCGGTGCTGCGCGCGGACTGCGGTCCCATCGTCATCGGCGCCGGGTCCAACATCCAGGACAACTGCAGCGTCCATGTCGATCCCGGCTTCCCCGTCACGGTCGGCGAGCGCGTCTCGGTCGGGCACAACGCGGTGCTGCACGGCTGCACCATCGAGGACGACGTGCTGGTCGGCATGGGGGCCACCGTCCTGAACGGGGCGCACATCGGCACCGGCTCGCTGATCGCCGCACAGGCCCTGGTCCCGCAGGGGATGCGGGTACCGCCGGGTTCGCTGGTCGCGGGTGTTCCGGCCAAGGTCAAGCGGCAGCTGACCGAGGAGGAGCTGGAAGGTGTGAAGTTCAACGCGGTCGGCTATGTGGAGCTGGCGAAGGCGCACCGCGAGGCGTTCGAGGACTGAGTGCGGGGCACCCGGCCGGCGGGACCCGCACGGGTCAGTCGGCCGTCGGAACGGCCTCCGGCTCGGGTGTGGAGTCCGCCGTGGACTGCGCGGCCGCCTTCTTGGCCCGGTTCTTGAGGACCAGCATCGAGGCGAGCCCGATCAGGACGGCAATCGCGAGTCCCAGGTAGGAGAACCGCTTCAGCCAGGCCTCGGCGACGACGCCCACCGAGTAGATGACGGCCGTGGTGCCGCCTGCCCAGGCGACCCCGCCGAGCAGGTTGGCGGTCAGGAACTTCCAGTACGGCATGTGCAGGACGCCTGCGAGAGGCCCGGCGAAGATACGCAGCAGCGCGACGAAGCGGCCGAAGAAGACCGCCCACATGCCCCACTTCTGGAACGAGCGCTCAGCCATGGCGATCTGGCCCTCGCCGAAGTGGCGGGGGAATTTCCCGCCCAGCCAGGCGAGCAGCGGACGTCCGCCCTTGCGGCCGATGGCATAGCCGATCGAGTCACCGATCACCGCTCCGGCCGAGGCGCAGGCACCCAGGATCCAGGGGTTGATGCCGTCGTGTCCCGCCGCCAGCAGCGCCGCGCTGATCAGAACGATCTCGCCGGGCAGCGGGATGCCGAGGCTCTCCAGACCGATGACGACGCCCACCAGGAGGTAGACGCTGATCGCGGGGACGGTCTCCAGCCACTCCTGGATGTGCAACGCCGGTTCCTCCGTAGTGATGTCTTGTCGCCCGCCGGACAACTCCTCGGCGCACAGCGGGAAGCCTACCCGGCGTGACATCGGCCGGGACAGCGCGAAGGGCCGCCCCGCACCCCTGCCGGGTGGGCGACGGCCCCTGCGCGTGCCGGCTCAGGCGTTCGGGCGCAGCGTCCAGACCACCGTCATCTCGCCGGTCACGGCGCCGTCCGCGCGCTGGATCCGGATGGCCACCGGAAACTCGGGGCGCGTGCCCGCGTCGAGTTCGGCGACCACGTCGGCCACCGGCCGGCCGAGGGTGGCGGTCGCGGTGACATCGCCCATGGCCAGCTTCGTGTAGCCGATCTCGGCCTTCACGGCGAGCGGGACCGCACGGGTCAGCTGGTCCCCGAACGCGGCGATGACGATGGCGCCGCTCGCCGATTCCGCCAGCGTGAACATCGCGCCTGCGTGCGGTCCGCCGACGTGGTTGTGGTAGTCCGGCTGGTCCGGAAGACGGACCACCGCGCGTTCGGCGGTGGACTCCAGGAATTCGAGGTTGAGGGTCCGGACCATCGGGACCGTCGCGGCGACCATCTCGCCCGCAGTCATCTGTTCAGCGCTCATGACCCTGATGTTACTCACGAGTAGACAGGTTTGACCATGCCCCGGGGATCATCCGGTCCGCACCGGATCCCTTCCTTCACCGTCCGCTCACGGGGGCGGCCGTAGCCTGCCGGGCGGGTCACCTCTATCGTTACTCGCCATGTGGCCAGGACAGCAGCCGCCCGGGGGCGAGCAAAACCCGCAGGACCAGAACCAGAACCCGTACCAGCAGCCGGGGTACCAACAGCCGAATCCCTACCAGCAGCCGGGATACCAACAGCCGGGGACACCCGAGCAGCAGCCCGGTTACGGCTACCCGCAGCAGGGTCAGCCGGGGCAGCCGCAGGGCCAGCCGGGCTACCCGCAGCCCAACCCGTACCAGCAGCCGACCGTCCCGCAGTACGCGGCGGCCGGCGGGCCCGGCGGACCCCAGCCCGGTAACGACAACAAGAAGCGGACGACCGTCGTCGCGATCGTCGCGGCGGTCGCGGTCGTCGCCGCAGCCGTGGTCACGGGCGTCGTCGTGATGAACAAGGACGACGACAAGGACGGCAAGAACGTCGCCGACGGCAAGAAGTCGTCCGCGCCCGCCAAGCCCTCCGGGTCCGCGTCGTCGCCGGAGGCCAACCCGCGCGGTTCCGGCGGGGAGGCCAAGCCGGTCATCGCAGGCTGGAAGGTGGTGACCAACCCGAAGTGGGGCACGCGGTTCGACGTGCCCGGCGACTGGGAGGTCTCCTCACCCACCACGTACTCGTTCTTCGAGGACGACAAGAAGGGTGACGGCTCGCCGTACGTGCTCTTCTCGGCGCCCACCGACCTCAAGAGCAAGTGGTGCGTCGACGACTCCGACAAGGACGGGGTCAAGGAGAACACCAGCCTGGCCGGCGCCGGCAGCCGTGGCGCGGAAGGCGCCACAGACGCCGGTGAGAACGCCCGGAACGAGGCGGCCAGCTGGGCCTGGGGCGCGTTCGCACAGCACATGCCGAAGAGCACGATCAAGATCGGCAAGCCGAAGGCGTACACGACGAAGTCCGGTCTGACGGGCAGCGTGGCCATCTCCAAGGCACCCAATGTCACCAAGAAGAAGAAGTGCGACAGCGACGGCAAGGCCATCGCGTTCACCTTCAAGAACAGCAGCGGTGCCTACGCCTCCTGGGTGCTCTACGCCGCCGCCAACGTTCCCGACGAGCTTCCGGACGCGACGATCCAGAAGATCCTGAGCACGGTACGCCTGGCGGAGATCACCAAGTCCTGACGCTCCGCGGCAATGCATTTGGCACCGCGGGGCAACTCCGGCGATAGTCCCTTGGTGACTGCCGCCGACCTCGTACCCCCATCGGCCCGCCCCTCCCGGGCGGGCCGCAACTACCGGCTGCTGACCGCCGCCGCGATCATCACGGGCCTGGGCACCAACGGCGCGCTGATCGCGGCGGCGTTCGCGGTCCTGGACGCGGGCGGCGACGCCGGCGACGTCGGACTGGTGGCCGCCGCCAGGACCGCGCCGCTGGTGCTCTTCCTGCTGATCGGCGGGGCGGTCGCGGACCGGCTGCCGCGCCACCGCGTGATGGTGGCGGCGAACACCCTCAACTGCCTCTCGCAGGCCGCGTTCGCCTGGCTGGTCCTGGCCGGGGAGCCCCGGCTGTGGCAGATGATGGTGCTCACCGCGCTGTGCGGTACCGGGCAGGCCTTCTTCAACCCGGCTGCCGAGGGCATGCTGCTGTCCACCGTCAGTGGCGAACAGGCGAGCCGCGCCTTCGCCCTCTTCCGGATGTCGATGCAGGGCGCCGCCATCGGCGGAGCGGCGCTCGGCGGCGCCATGATCGCTGCGATGGACCCGGGCTGGGTGCTGGCCGTCGACGCGGCCGCGTTCGCGGTGGCCGGCGCGCTGCGCTCCTTCCTCGACGTCAGCCATATCCCGGCGCGTGAGCCCGGCGGCGGCCTGCTCGCCGATCTGCGGGAGGGCTGGCGGGAGGTCGTCGGCCGCACCTGGCTCTGGGCCGTGGTGGCGCAGTTCTCCGTGGTGGTCGCCGCGGTCGGGGCCGCCGAGGCGGTCTACGGGCCGCTGGTCGCCGAGGACGAGCTCGGCGGCGCCGGTCCCTGGGGCCTCGCCCTCGCCGCGTTCGGTGTCGGCACCCTGGCCGGGGCGGTGCTGATGATGCGGTGGAAGCCGAAGCGGCTGCTGCTGGCCGGGACGCTCTGCGTCTTCCCGCTGGCACTCCCCTCCGCGGGGCTCGCCGTGCCGCTGCCGGTGGCCGGCCTCTGCGCGGTGATGTTCGTCAGCGGGGCCGCGATCGAGGTGTTCGGGGTGTCCTGGATGACGGCCCTGCATCAGGAGATCCCGGAGGACAAGCTGTCGCGGGTCTCGGCGTACGACTGGTTCGGCTCGGTGGCCATGGTGCCGCTGGCCACCGCGCTCGCCGGTCCTGTCGAGTCGCTGGTCGGGCGCGCACAGGCGCTGTGGGGCTGCGCCGCGCTGGTCGTCCTGGTCACCGGGGCGGTGCTGTTCGTGCCGGACGTACGCAATCTGAGGCGCAGGACCACCCCCGCCGAGGTGGTGGCTGACGCGCCCGCGTCAGCTGATGCCGAAGGCGCCCTCGGGCGGCTCGGGTGAGTCGACGGCCTCGTCGTCGCCGACCGGCCTGGCACCCTTGACGAGCCGGGCTACGGCGGCGCCGTACTCCACGCGGGCCGCAAACGCGTCGGCGGCGCAGCGGCGGGTCAGCGCGGCGGTGTCGAAGGGGACGTGGGACGCGACGAGGACGACATTGCCGAACCGCCGGCCTCGCAGTACGGCCGGTTCGGCGATCACCGCAAGCTCCTCGAAGGCCGCCGCGAAGGTGGCCAGTTGCGGGCGCAGGAAGTCGAAGGGCGCCCCGTCGGCGAGGTTGGCGGCGTAGACCCCGTCGGTCCGCAGCGCCCGTGCCGCGGCCTGCGCGTAGGGGACGGAGGTCAGATGGGCGGGCACCCGCGAGCCACCGAAGACATCCGCGATCAGGACGTCCACGGAACCGGGCGCGGTCGCCTCCAGCCACGCGCGGGCATCCGCACCGTGCACGGCGATCCCGCTGTCGTCCGGCAGCGGCAGCTGCTCGGCGACGAGACCGAGCAGCCCGTGATCGGCCTCGGCGACGTCCTGCCGGGAGCCGGGCCGGGTCGCCGCGACATAGCGCGGCAGGGTGAGGGCCCCGCCCCCGAGGTGGAGCACGTCGAGCGGGGCGCCCGGTTCGGCGGCGCAGTCCACGACGTGGCCGAGCCGTCGCGCGTACTCGAATTCGAGATGTTCCGGCGCGTCCAGGTCGACGTACGACTGGGGCGAACCGTCGACGGTCAGCAGCCAGGCCCGCTCCCGGTCCACGTCGGGAAGCAGTCTGGCAGTTCCCCGGTCCACGTCGCGGACGACCGGTATCGACTCGTTCACTCCTCCATTGTGCGGTGCCCGGTCGGCTGGTCGTGACCGCGCCGGCGGCCGGCCCCGCACACGGCACCGGGCCCTCCTCCCGTGCGGTACGGGAGGAGGGCCCGGCTGTGCCGTCGCGTCCTCAGAGCAGCCCGGTGACCGTGCCCGCGCCGATCGTGCGGCCGCCCTCGCGGACGGCGAAACCGAGGCCGGTCTCCAGCGGTACGTCCCGGCCCAGTTCGACGGTCATGGTGACCGTCTCACCGGGGCGCGCCACCGCTGCCGCGCCGAGGTCGATGTCGCCGACGACGTCCGCGGTGCGGATGTAGAACTGCGGCCGGTAACCGGTGGCGACCGGGGTGCTCCGGCCGCCCTCCCGCCCCGACAGGACGTACACCTGCGCGGTGAAGCGCCGGCTCGGTGTCACGCTGCCCGGCGCCGCCACGACATGGCCGCGGCGGACCCGGTCGCGCTCGACCCCGCGCAGGAGCAGAGCGACGTTGTCCCCGGCCTCGGCCGACTCCATCGGCTTGCCGAAGGTCTCCAGACCGGTGACGACCGTCTCGGTGTCCGCACCGAGCACCGCCACCCGGTCGCCGACGCGGACGGTGCCGCGCTCCACCGCTCCGGTGACGACCGTGCCCCGGCCGGTGATGGTCAGGACGTTCTCCACCGGCAGCAGGAAGGGCGCGTCGGTGTAGCGCACCGGCATCGGTACGTACGTGTCGACGGCGTCGAGCAACGCCTCGACCGCCCCCGTCCAGCGTGGGTCACCCTCCAGCGCCCGCAGGCCCGACACCCGCACGACGGGCACGGTGTCGCCGCCGTACCCGTGCGCGGACAGCAGCTCACGCACCTCGAGCTCGACCAGGTCGGTGAGCTCGGGGTCACCGGCGTCCGCCTTGTTCAGGGCGACGACGATGTGGTCGACGCCGACCTGCCGCGCGAGCAGCACGTGCTCCGCGGTCTGCGGCATGATCCCGTCGACCGCGGAGACGACGAGGATCGCCCCGTCGAGCTGGGCGGCGCCCGTCACCATGTTCTTGATGTAGTCGGCGTGTCCGGGCATGTCGACGTGCGCGTAGTGCCGGGTGCCGGTCTCGTACTCGACGTGCGCGATGTTGATGGTGATGCCCCGCTGCGCCTCCTCCGGCGCCCGGTCGATGCGGTCGAACGGGACGAACGTGCCGGTGCCGCGGTCGCTCAGGACCTTGGTGATGGCGGCGGTCAGGGTGGTCTTGCCGTGGTCGACGTGGCCCATGGTGCCGATGTTGAGGTGCGGCTTGGTGCGCACGTATGCCGTCTTGGGCATGGCTCATTCCTTGGAATTCGAAGCTGAGAGAGAAGACCCCAGGGCCCCGCCGACCCTCCCCTCACGGGGTCCGCCGGACTGTCGGGGGAGGGTCAGCTTCGGGCGCCGCCGATGGGCGCTGCGGCAGCGGTGAACGCTGCTGCGACCGCTGCAACGGCACCTGCTGTTGCGAGGGTGACCGCGACGTTCGCGGCAGCCTTCGGCGTGTCCGCGACTGCGGACTGCGCTGCGAGGAAGGCGTACCGGAACATGCTCCGATCATGTCCGACGGCGGCGGGCCCGTCGAACGATTTTCGGCGGGCGGCACAGGGGTTGGGGAGATGACAGGCCCGGCGAGGGCCGCAGGGGCCTCAGAGGTGCTTGGTGGCCTCTCGCACGGACAGTGGCGACAGCCGGTCCCCGGCGGCGTCGACGAAGTCCCGTACGGCCTGCGGATCGGTCTTGGCGTACTCGCGCAGGGCCCAGCCGATCGCCTTGCGGATGAAGAAGTCGGGATGGCCCGCCCGGCGCAGGCAGTAGTCGAACAGCCGTCCGGTGTCGGTGGCTTCCTTGTGGCGCAGCTGGTGCAGCAGGGCGGTGCGGACGATCCAGAGGTTGTCGTCGTCGATCCACGCGTCCATGTCCTGCCTGAGCGCCGGGTCCGCGGCCACCAGCGGACCCGCGACGTGCGCGGCCAGTACGTCGACGGTGTCCCACCAGGGCACGGTGGAGACCAGATGCCGCAGGACGGGCAGGAATCCGGACGAGCAACGGGCCACGTGGCGCCGGAGGTAGTCGGCGGCGAAGTACTGGTACTCGCGCTCGGGCAGCTGCCAGCAGCGCAGCGCGACGGCGGCGCAGTCCGTCTCCCCGGGACGCCCGGTGCCTTCCACAACGGTGCGGGACAAAGCTCGGCGGCGGGTGGCGGGAATGCCGAGGAACGGTGCGACATGCTTCATGTACGCGGCGGCCGACCTGGCACGTTGGGGGTCGGCGGCCGTGGGATACAGCGCTGCGAGGCGTTCCAGCACGGTGTCGGCAAGCGCGCTGCCGGGGATACCGGGGGCCTGTTCTGCCGCGTCCCGGGCACGTTCGACTCCGTCATTCATAACGGTCACATTACGGCGATCACACAAACTGTCGGATACTCTCCCCGAATGCTCGACCCCGTCTCCGCCACCCGGCCCGCCACCGGCCTCGCCGTGCGCTGCACGAGGGTGTTGCTCTCACCCTGGTCCCGTCTCTCACTGCTCGTGGCCGTGCTGCTGGCCGCCGCGACGACGATGCTGCTCCTCGAACCACAGCGGCTGCTCGCCTCCGGCTGGCCGGCCCAGCTGAGCGGCGGGGCCGTCGCCGTCATGCTCTTCGGTCTCGCGTACGGCGTGTGCACGGTGGCCTTCGTACCGCGACCGCTGCTCAATCTCGCCGCGGGCGCGCTGTTCGGCACGCAGGCCGGTCTGGCGGCGGCGCTGGCGGGCACGGTGCTCGGTGCGGGCATCTCGTTCGGGCTCGGCAGGGTGCTGGGGCAGGACGCGCTCCGTACGCTGCTGCGCGGGCGCTGGATGCGGGCGGCGGACGGGCAGCTGAGCAGGCACGGCTTCCGCTCGATGCTGGCTCTGCGGCTCTTCCCCGGCGTGCCCTTCGCCGCCGCCAACTACTGCGCCGCGGTCTCACGCATGGGGTACCCCCCGTTCCTGGTGGCGACCGGTCTCGGTTCGATCCCGAACACTGCCGCGTACGTGGTGGCGGGGAGCGAGGCCTCGTCGCCGACATCGCCCGCCTTCCTGGCCGCGATGGGCTTCATCGTCCTGACGGGTGCCGGCGCCGCGGTGGTCGCCTGGCGCAGGCGTCACCGGCTGGGCGGCGAGTGATGACGCGCCCGTGCGGCCGTCGGGGGTTGTCGTAACCCTGTTCACCCGGGGGCGATACGCTGCCCGCGACCGACAGACGATCTCCGGGCCCCGCGGCCCAGCCCTCACACGACCGCAATCCGCACGCTGCCGACGGACCGATGCCCGTCGGACGATGCATGATCACTTCAGGATGGCCCAAGCCCCATGAGCTGGTTCGAATCCTTCGTCCTCGGCCTCGTTCAGGGACTGACCGAGTTCCTGCCGATCTCCTCCAGCGCGCATCTGCGGCTCACCGCGGCGTTCGCCGGCTGGCACGATCCGGGGGCGGCGTTCACCGCCATCACTCAGATCGGCACGGAAGCCGCAGTCCTCATCTACTTCCGCAAGGACATCGTCCGGATCGTCGGGGCGTGGTTCAAGTCGCTGACGGACCGCGCGATGCGCAGCGACCACGATGCCCAGATGGGCTGGCTGGTCATTGTCGGCTCCATTCCCATCGGGGTGCTGGGCGTGACGTTCAAGGACCAGATCGAGGGCCCGTTCCGCGATCTGCGCCTGATCGCCACCACACTGATCGTGATGGGTATCGTCCTCGGCGTCGCCGACCGGCTGGCCGCCCGTGACGAGACCGGCGGCAAGCACCGGGCGATCAGGGAGCGAAAGTCCCTGAAGGACCTGGGCGTCAAGGACGGTCTGATCTTCGGCTTCTGCCAGGCGATGGCCCTGGTTCCGGGCGTCTCCCGGTCCGGCGCCACGATCAGCGGCGGTCTGCTGATGGGCTACACCCGTGAGTCTGCGGCACGTTACTCGTTCCTGCTGGCCGTCCCGGCGGTGCTGGCCTCCGGCGTCTTCGAGCTCAAGGACGCCGGCGAGGGACATGTGGCCTGGGGCCCGACGATCTTCGCCACGTTCATCGCGTTCGGTGTGGGGTACGCCGTGATCGCCTGGTTCATGAAGTTCATCACGACCAAGAGCTTCATGCCGTTCGTGATCTACCGCGTCCTGCTCGGCATCGCGCTGTTCATCCTGGTCGGTGCGGGGTCGCTGAGCCCGCATGCGGGCGAGTCCGCCGGCTGAGGCTGATGGCTTCGGGGCCGACGGGCCCGGGCGGCAGTCAGCGAGCGCCGCGGCATCCGTCCTGGCTTCTGAGCCAGTCGGCAGCGGCCTTCAGCACGTGGTCGCCCCCTCGGGCCTCCGGGACGGTCACGTCGGGGGCGATGGGCCCGTTGTACAGGCGACCGTTGCGGTCGGCTTCGCGGGCCACGGTCACCACGACCAGCGCACCGTCGGACAACGGGTACGAGTCGTTCGCCGTAGGGATACCGTGCGTCGGCTCCCCGAACGTGCGGCTGTTCGGCCGTCCCCGGAAGGCGATCGTGACCGCTTCCGCGGCGCTTGCGGTCCTCCGGCTGGTCAGAACGGCCACCGGCGGCATCGGACGGGCAAGGGGCAAGGCGGGGCCCCACTGGTCCACGTACGCGTGCGGGGTGCCGTTCTCGATGACCCAGGGAGACTTCTTGCCGTCCGCGAAGACAGCTCCGCCGACCGTACCGTCGCCCAGGATGGCTCCCACAGCTGCAAGCGGGCCCCACATGTCTCCGCCGTGGTTGCTCCGAAGGTCGATGACCCAGCCACACGTGCCCTGTTCGTCGAATGTGCTGACCGTCGAGCGTGCCGAGCGGACGTACGGTGCTGCAACGCCGTCGGACGGAACCGCCGGGAGCATCAGATAGCCGATAGTGCCCTTGATGCGGCGCCCTTGGGGCAGCATCACGTCGTCATCCGGCGTGTTCAGGGATTGGTCCGCTTCCTGCGGATCGAAGAAGGTGCTGTGCTGGTCCCCCAGATCTTTCAGCGCCTGGCGGATTGCCCCGTAGGTCTCGGCAGGTGTCTGTGCGTTCCCGGCACGGGCGACGGCGTCCCGGCGAACCTTCGGCCAGTTCACGTCTGCTTTGACGAGGGAGCGCTTCTCCATCACGTCCAGCGCGGAGGTCAGGTAGGCGCTCGCCTTGGGCGCCATCCTGTCTGCCGTCTCCGCATCGCCTTGGGCTGTGCATCCCGTCACCGCCAGCACAGCAGAAACAAGGGCAACTCCGGCAGATCCGAATATTCGCCCCTTTGTCGACATCCTCGCAGCACGTTCCTGACCTGTAGTGGCGATGCAATCCGATCGACCCCACCCCTCGGAGATCTTCCTCACCGGTCCCACCCTCGCCCCACCCAGGTCGCAAGCGGTCGGTCCGACCTCACCCCGCGGACCACCGGAACTGCTCGTCCGGTTCCTCCCGCTGCTCCAGCACTCCCGCGCCGGCCAGTTGCAGAAGCACCTCATGCAGGGCGTTCCCCAGCGGGTTGTCCGTCCAGAACACTCCCTTGACCCGTGAGAACATCTCGGACTCGCCGAAGATGCCCAGCGAGCGGCCCACGGCGAAGGCCGCACCACCCCAGTCCGTCCAGTCGGACAAGCCCTCAGAAAGATCCACGGCACGATCCTGCCAGCACACCGCCCCACACTGACGCCTTCACCCTTTGGTCACAACTCCGTCACTTCCGGAGCATATGAGTCCGCGCGCACGGCCGGCGTGGCTACGGTCAGCTCTCCACGCACTCCTGGGGGGATCCATGTCGCACAACCCGCCGTCACAGCAGCCGCCTTGGGGACAACCGCCCCAGCCCACCGGGCCCCACCCGTATGTGGCCCCGGCGCCCTCCGGGAACCGGCCGGGCTGGACGAGGAAACGAATCATCATTCCTGCCGCGATCGTCCTGCTCTTCATCGGTGTGGGCATCGGCGGCGCCTCCGACGACGGAACCAGGACGGAGAAGGCCGCGGACGCCAAGGCCGTGCCCGCCGCAACCGTCACAGCGACGGAATCGGCGGATCCGCTGCCGGCCGTTACCGAGACCGTCACCGCCACCCCGAAGCCGGTGCCGGCCGTCACGAAGACGAAGACCGTCCGAGTCACCGTCGCACCCGACACCGGCGGGTCCGACGACTCAAGCAGCTCGGGCGGCTCCGGTACCTCCGGCAGCTCGGGGTCAGACGGGGGAAACGATTCGGCGTACTACGCCAACTGCAGCGCTGTTCGCGCGGCCGGCGCCGCACCCATCCACGCCGGGGAGCCCGGCTACGGGCGGCATCTCGACCGCGACGGTGACGGGGTCGCCTGCGAATAGGCCCGGCCGCCGCCGAGAGACGGGAGATGGGGGCACGGTGACGTCCGCGCCGGTCACAGCAGCGGACGTCACCGGCTGCGCGAGGGCACGAACTCCCCGATCGCCAGGGCCAGCTGCTCCGGCTGGTCCAGCGGGACGAGCGTGCGGCTGTCCGCGATCTCGGTCAGCCGCCCCTGCGGGAGGAGCGCCGCGAGGCGTCGGCCGTGCTCGGGCGGCATCACGCGGTCCCCTGCGGCCCAGACGACGAGGGCGGGCCGGCCGAAGGTCTTGAGGCCCCCGGCCGCCCCGGCCAGCCTGCGGGCGTCCGCACCCGCCGCCCGAAGCGTCCGGACCGCATCGCGGCGGATGGCGGGCCGGGTCATGACGGGCCGCGCCCACCGGCGTGTGGCAGCGTCACCCCGCTCGGTCAGCCAACCGAACGCGATCGGGAGCCGGCGGACCGCCCGCATCCGCATCTGCTGCATGAACAGCCCGAAGAGGCGGGGCGGCAGCCTGCCGGCACGTGCGAGCGTCGTACCCGTCAGCCGTGCCGGGTAGTTGTCGAACGCCTCGCAGGAGACGAGCACGATCCGTCCCACCCGGGCTGCGGCGGCATCGCCGATGAGCAGCTGGACGAGGGCCCCGCCGGTGTCGCTGCCGACGAGGGTGACGTCGCGCAGGTCCAGAAGATCGAGGAATTCCGCCACCAGCCGGGCCGCCCCGAGGAGCGACAGATCCGCGTCCGCGTGCATCGCGTGACGGTGCGCGCCGAGAGGCAGGGTCGGGGCCACACACCGGTGACCGGGGGCCAGCCCGGCGACGGTCGCGTCCCACAGGGACGCATCCATCATCAAACCGTGCAGCAGAACCACCGTGGGGCCGTCGCCGCCGGTGTCCTCGTAGGCGACCCTCCCGGCGGAGAGTTCGATCTCCTTCATGACCGCACTGCCGACGGTGCGTCGTCGGTGGCGGGCCGCCCGGTGGCCGCCGGGTCGGGCAGGTGCCGGTGCAGGAAGGACAACTCGGCCCGGACAGCCGGTTCGTGCTGGTCCAGGAAAGGTGCGTAGTGCCCGCCGGGGAGACGGACCAGCTCGGCGCGGGGTGCGCGCCCGGCCACCCGGACGGCGGGTTCACTCAGCGCCGTCCGGTCCTGGTCGCACACCAGGACCAGCAGCGGAGTGCGGATGCGTGGCGCGTCGCGGCCGGGCCGGTTCATGGCGATGCCGAACACCGAGCGGGCGGCCACCGCCTGCCGCCACTCCGGATACCGGTTGCCCGGGTTGAGGGCCCTGTCTCCGTCGATGCCGTCCGGCGTGGCGAGCATCGTGACCGTACCCGGCTCGCCCGCCAGCGGCACCAGTACCGGGCGCAGGCCGAGGAGCCCGCCGATGGCGTCCCGCAGGACCCTGCCGGTGAGCCGCAGCAGAGCGAGCGGTGTCTGATACCGCGTCGCGTTGCGGGAGGCGGCCGGTCCGTCAGCGTTGGGCGTCTGCGCGATGGCTGCCGCCACGTGCGGATTGCGGGCCGCCACGCGCAGGACGTGACCGCCCGACAGCGAGAAGCCCCAGACGGCGATCCGCGCGGGATCGACGTCCGGGAGACTCTCGGCGAAGGCGATCGCGCACTGCCAGTCGGCGAGCTGATCCTTGACGCGCACGACCTGGCGCGGCAGGCCGCCGCTCTCGCCGAGGCGGCGGTAGTCGAAGGCGAGGACAGTGAATCCCGCTGCGTGGAACCGCGCGGCGAACGGGTCGGTACCCGGCTCCTTGGTCACCCCGCCACCGCCGGCCATGATCACGCAGCCGCCGTTGGTCCCCGGGTAGTGCCAGGCGGCGCATTCGGTGCCGCCGGCGTCGAATCGGACCTTCTGGCGTTCTGTGGACGTACGCATGACGACCTCCGGGTGGCGGGACTCATCCCTCCCAAAAAGTGAACCATGCGGTTCACATCCTGTCCATCGCCTTCTGTCCCAAGGGCGGCGGATCACGAATCCCTCGGACAATGGCCACTCGGCGGCCGACCGGACACGAATTACGGCCGGTACCGGGCGCAAACCGGATCCGATACGGCGCCGGGACGTACAGGTCACCGCACCTCGTTCGCGGTGAAACGCCGACGTCGGGCAGGCTGAGCGGCAGCGCCGCGACAAGCCGGTCGGGCCGGAGGGGAACAGCCGGTCCGGTCGGAACGGTTGCATCGACCGAGGGACCGGCACCGCGCGGGCGGGAACACGGAGACCACAAGGTCGTCCGACCCGTCAGGATCCGGGCCCCGGTGCGGCGGTACGCGTGCCGCGCGCCAGGACCAAGCCATATTTATGCAGGAGGAAACTTTCATGACTGACCGGCCCTTGACGCTCATGGCAGTACACGCCCACCCGGACGACGAGGCCACCGGAACCGGAGGGATCCTCGCGCGCTATGCCGCAGAAGGCATCCGCACGGTTCTCGTGACCTGTACCGACGGCGGTTGCGGTGACGGGCCGGGAGGTGTCAAGCCGGACGGTCCCGGTCACGATCCGGCCGCCGTCGCCCTGATGCGCCGCAAGGAACTCGAGGCCAGCTGTGACGTCCTGAAAGTCAGCGATCTTGAGATGCTGGACTACGCCGACTCCGGGATGATGGGCTGGCCGAGCAACGACGCCCCCGGATCCTTCTGGCAGACACCGGTGGAGAAGGGCGCCGCCCGCCTTGCGGAACTCATGCGGCACTACCGGCCCGATGTGGTCGTCACCTATGACGAGAACGGCTTCTACGGCCACCCCGACCACATCCAGGCCAACCGCATCACGATGGCGGCACTGGAGATGACCGAGCTGACACCGAAGGTGTACTGGACGACGATGCCCCGCTCGATGATGCAGCGGTTCGGGGAGACCATGCGCGAGTTCCATGAGGACATGCCGGAGCCGGATCCCGCCGAGGCCGCCGCGATGGCCGAGATCGGCCTCCCCGACGACGAGATCACCACGTGGGTGGACACCACCGCGTACAGCGGTCAGAAGTTCGATGCGCTGGCCGCGCACGCCAGTCAGGGGGAGAACATCTTCTTCCTCAAGATGGGCAAGGAGCGGTTCGGCGAGTTCATGGGCATGGAGACCTTCGTGCGCGTCAAGGACGCCACCGGTGCGGCCGTACCCGAGAACGACCTCTTCGCCGGACTGCGCTGACCCGCCCGGCCGGCCGGAGCGCAGTCGCTCGTGCCGGCCGGGGCACCGGTCACTCGGCGGCGGCCTCCTCGCGCTCCAGCGCCCGGACCAGCGCCTCGAAGCCTGCGGCGACCCCGGCGGTGTCACCGCTGGTCCGGGCATCCACCAGGAAGCCGCGGAGCGTGGCGAGGACCATCTCGGCGACCTCCAGCCTGCGCTGCCCGGACCAGTGGTCCGGGCAGACGGACAGCAGCGTGGGCAGGTACTGCTGGGACGCCTCGCGGCCGAGTGGGGCGTAGCGTTCGGAGTCGTACATCGCCAGGCCGATGGCCTGGTCGAGGACCTGCGCCTCCTCACCCACCAGGATGGGCCAGATCGCGCGCACCCAGTCCCCCAGCGACCGGCGGACCTCCCCTTCGGTGGCGGCGGCCAGCGCCTGCGCGATGCGGCGTCCGCGCAGCTGGACGACCGCCTGCACGAGAAGGTCGTCGGCTCCGTCGAAGTGGTAGAGGAGCACCTTGTGCGTGGTGCCGGCCGCCCGTGCGGCGCGCCGCAGCGAGAAATCCACCAGCCCGTTGGCTGCGAGGTCCTCGGTGACCCGGTCGAGCAGTTCCCGGCGCCGGGCCTCACCGCGCGGCGACCCGGCCGATCGCCGGTAGCCCGCTCGTTCCGGTGAGCCTTCGTCGGCAGAGATGTTCATGCCGACAGCTTCCATGATGCGGCGCGCACGCACAGCTGTGGCCCGCGCCGGACCACCAAGGGCCGCTGGACGGGAGCCCGGTACCGCACTGCCCCCGTGCCCGCCGGAGCGGGAACGGGGGCGGTGCGGGCCTACGGGCCCCAGGTACGGGTGTCGTCACTCGGTCTCGACGAAGGGCGGAAGATCGGGTTCGACGAACAGCCCCTGGTAGCGCGGTGTCGGCACAGCCTCGACACGGCCCGGGGCCTCGGCCGCCGGGCCTGCAGCGCTCTCGTCCGAGCGCCGCTGGGCCTGGCGGGGCGGGGTATCAGCCATCGGGTCTCCTGTACATCGCAGTTGCTGTGAGAGCCCCGTGGCCGGCCGGTCCGTGGACAACGGCGACGACGGGGGTATGGCATCGTCCCGGTCCCACACCCACCAGGGGACCGGTATCCGACGAGGCTTGCAGAGACTATCCGTTGCCGCTGGTCCGGCTGTCGGCACCGTCGCCGGTGCGCCCCCGTATTCGCCTTCACGGCCGCATCAGCGAGCGACGACCGCCCACACCAGCGCCACCGCGACGGCCGCCGCGTAACAGCCGACGGCGGCCCGCACCACGGATACGCGGGTGTGTGCGCTCCACGATGTCATGTCCAGGAGGCGGACCAGTACCGGAAGCACCAGGACGGCGTGGAGACAGACGCCGTGCAGGGGCTTGAGCGAGGCAGTGGAAGCATATCCGGCCAACTGGTGCCCGGTGCGGGTGAGATACACGCCGCGCGCGATCATGGCCGCGCCCGACAGCAGCCCGATGACAAGAATGGCGCAGCCGGCCCTCAGCGCCAGGGCCATGCCGGGCGGGCCACCGGGCCGCCGGGCGAACGCGGCCGCCGAGAGCGTCGAGAGAATGACGACCAGCACTCCCCCGCCGACGGCCAGCGTCATGGACACCACCGTGTCGAAGCGGGTCTCCATGTTGAAGTGGGACGGCACCCGGCGCCACGCCTGCAGGGTGATTCCGGCGACCTCCAGCACGCAGTCCGCCGCGAACAGCCCCAGCAGCGCGGTCCGGAGGCGGACACCGATCCGCAGATAGGTGGATACCCGGGCGACGGCGATGAGCGTCAGGCCGAAGGACAGGCCGAAGGTGACCGGTTTACGCCAGGACACCGGCCCTTCCCAGGAGCCTTGGCCGACGACGAGGACGAGGACGACCAGATGCACCAGTCCCGACGCGATGAGCGCAGCCCCGGTCGCATAGCAGAGCGCTTCGACCGGGCGCATGTCGCGCCATCTGCGGGAGG